>NZ_JAWOVC010000005.1:141092-277585 GCF_033339735.1 Vibrio sp. 2033 | reverse complement strand
TCATTAAAACCCGAATATACGCATGCATCTAATCTATTCTCGCTAAACAAGTTGTAATAACTCGGGAGTCCATATACTGGAATGACCCTACCTTAGAGCTGCTCTAATACCTGGGGGATGGCGAGCAATGTATCTTCCAGCATCCGTCATCCTGAACAACGAGGGACGGGGTGATTCAGGAGCTACCCACCGAGAGCTTTAAAGTGCGAAAGTTATCGTCATTTCCTAGCGAGCTGTAATCAGATTCCTAGTCTCGTTTCAACTCGCTAGATTGACCCTAATTTTAGTTCATGGTGCGGAGCCTAAGTATTAATATCAACCCACCAACTCTTTACGAATGATCTCCGCACCCGCACTTAACGCATTGAGCTTAGCGGTCGATACTTCACGAGACAAAGGTGCCATACCGCAGTTGGTACATGGGTAAAGCTTGTCGGCATCAACGTACTTCAACGCCTCTCGCAATGTGTTCGCTACTTCTTCTGGCGTTTCAATTTCGTTAGTAGCGACATCAATCGCACCAACCATCACCTTCTTACCGCGAATCAACTCAAGCAACTCAATAGGCACTCGCGAGTTATGACACTCAAGCGAGATAATATCGATATTTGACTGCTGCAATTTAGGGAATACTTCTTCGTATTGTCGCCATTCAGTGCCTAGCGTTTGCTTCCAATCCGTGTTCGCTTTGATGCCGTAGCCATAGCAGATGTGCACTGCAGTTTCACATTTCAGCCCTTCAATCGCACGCTCTAAACACGCAATGCCCCATTCGTTCACATCATCGAAAAACACATTGAACGCAGGTTCATCGAATTGAATAATGTCGACACCCGCCGCTTCAAGCTCTTTCGCTTCTTGGTTGAGGATCTTTGCAAATTCCCAAGCCAGCTTTTCACGGCTACCGTAATGATCATCATAAAGTGTGTCGATCATCGTCATAGGGCCTGGCAGCGCCCACTTGATAGGTTGCTTAGTTTGCTGACGCAAGAACTTGGCATCTTCAACAAACACGGACTTTGTGCGGCTTACTGGGCCAACCACAGTCGGAACACTTGCTTCATAACGGTTGCGAATAGTCACCGTTTTGCGGTTTTCAAAATCTACGCCGCTTAAATGCTCAATAAAGGTCGTCACAAAATGTTGCCGAGTTTGCTCTCCATCACTGACGATATCAACGCCTGCCAATTCTTGCTCTTGCAAAGCGACGCGTAGCGCATCGCGTTTGCCATCAATCAGTTCTTCACCTTGCAGTTTCCACGGTGACCAAAGTTTTTCTGGTTCGGCCAGCCAAGAAGGTTTCGGTAAGCTGCCAGCCGTTGAAGTCGGTAATAGTGTTTTCATCGTCATTCCTTTCTAGATTCTCGTTATCGATTACGCGTAGCTTGCAGACCATTGTTCAAGCACAGATTGATAGGGTTTGATGAAATGCTCCTCGGCAAATTTCCCTTGTTCAACTGCCAGTTGGCTGCGCTCTTCTCGGTCGTAAACGATTTGAGTTAGCGAGTGGTCTAGGTTTTTTAGGTTTGGCTGGTAGCAATTACCGGCAACCGCGTTGGCATTGTAAATCTCAGGTCGGTAAATCTTCTGGAATGTCTCCATCGTGCTTATCGTGCTGATAAGCTCTAGGTTTGAATAATCGTTCAACAAGTCACCGAAGAAGTAGAATGCCAATGGTGCAACACTGTTTGGCGGCATAAAGTAGCGCACCTGTAAGCCCATCTTTTTGAAGTACTGCTCCGTCAACGAAGATTCGTTCGGCTGATATTCAAAGCCCAAAACAGGATGTTGGTTTTCGGTGCGTCGATATACCTTGTTGTCCGATACACTCAGACAAATCACTGGCAGCTTTTTGAAATGCTGTTTGTAAGACTCAGAATTAACGAAAGCTTTGAACAGTTTGCCATGCAAATCACCGAAGTTCGCTGGGATGCTGAACTGTGGCTGGTTTTTGTTGTGGTCCAACAGCAAAACGCTAAAGTCGTAATCACGCACGTATGAAGAGAAGTTGTTGCCCACAATGCCTTCGATACGCTCGTTAGTGTTGTGGTCAACAATGTTAGTTTTGAGCACTTCAATCGATGGGAAGGCTTCTCCACTACCTTGGATATCCATATCAACGGAGATGATTTCAAGTTCAACGGAGTAGCGGTCACCTTGCGCGTTATCCCAATATGCCAACGCATTAAAACGATTGTCGATCATTCGGAGCGCATTGCGCAGATTCTCTCGGCGGTAGTTTCCGCGAGCCAGATTAGCAAAGTTGGTAGTGATTCGCGTATTGTCTGATGGTTGGTAATTCTCATCAAAGCGAATGCTTTTGATAGCAAATGTGAAATCGTTATTCATCGTGAGTTGGTATCCTATTTCCTTAGATAAAGCAGACTTTTCCTAACTCTGTGCATGGGGACATTTTTTGTTTTTTGGTTTTCCCAATCGTTAGGTTGCACAGCACTTACGACGAACGGTTCGTACAAAAATGACCGTCGCAGTGCCTAACACCAGAGCAGTCCTTTTTTTATACTTGCTTCACGAGTTGAGTAATATTGGTATTGTTTCACATTGAACATGAAGGAATTTCATGATTTGAGGAAAAAGCCTGTCTCGTGCGTGTTACACATGCAGTCGATAAAGACTTCCATTGCAGGCGTAACACACTTTCCGGCATTGCAGCCACACTGCGGTTTGATCATTTGCGGTGCGTTGGTAAACTCAAGCTCTTGCTGGCTGCCCTCTTGTAGTTCTTTTTCAACAGTGAAGCGAGGCAGATAAGAGATACCGATATTACTCTCTACACAGTTTTTGATGGTGTTAATACTGCTCAGCTCAATCCTGTTATCGATGCTGATGTTTCGCTCTTGGATGATGCTCTCAAAAGTCTGACGGAAAAGGCACTTAGGACCATTGCTGATGAATCCCAAATCAATGTGTTGCTCCCCTTTCTGTAGATCCAACCCTGTTAAAAGCGGCGAAGCAACAAGGACCAACGGCTCTTGTTCAAACTCATGCACCTTGAGTGCATCATCATTACCGACACGATAAAACACACCCAAATCGGCTTTATCAGCAATCAATTCATCACGAATCTTATAGCAGTTTTGTGATTGCAGTGAGAGCCTTACTTTCGGCGCTCGTATTCTGAATTCCTTCAAAACATTGGCCATTTTATAAGCGAGCTGAGTTTCTGCGATTAAAACCTTCAACTCCCCTGTCGGCTCAGAACTCTCTTGCTGCGCCGTGCCTTCAATGTTTTCCATCACTCGTGCGAGCTCATAAACGTAAGGAAGGATCTTTTCTCCTGCCTGAGTCAGCACCATTTTTCGGCCAATCTTTTCGAACAACTGCAATGAGAGATCTTGTTCTAACTGCCTGATCTTAAAGGTCACTGTCGACTGAGTGCAATAAAGCTTTTGCGACGCTTTAAGAAACGAGCCTTCCTAAACAATGGTTTTAAACGTAAGGAAACGCTTTAGATTCATGACTAAACTCCTGACGTGATAGTTCAAAAAATTAAAACTCTTAGTTTAAATATATTCAATTTCTTAATTGATTAACGCGAAGTATAGTGCACAAAAAACAGGAGAGATAGAGATGAGTGCCATCTACACCGCATTTTTCACCTACGTCATCATTACTTCGCTCACGCCGGGTCCCAACAACATTTTGTCGCTTAGTGTTGCAACCCAGCACGGGCTAAAGCGTTCTACTAAAGTCATTTCTGGGATGTTCTGCGGCTATATTGTTTTGATGCTGTTGTGTGGCGTTTTCACTTACCACATGGTCAGCCTGCTTCCTGTGATTACACCTTGGCTCACATGGGTGGGTGCGGCTTACATCATTTGGTTAGCTTGGGGAATTGCGACAAGTGATATCAAAGCCGCATCAAAAGATTCTGAGGGCATCACTTTCTTAACGGGCTTTGGTTTGCAGTTCGTAAACGTGAAAATCATTCTGTACGGCGTAACATCCATCTCGACATTCGTGTTGCCTTATACACAAAACATCTACTGGATCTTGGCCACCAGTCTAGTGTTCGCATTTATCGCATTGGTGAGCAACTTAATCTGGGCAATAGCAGGCAAACTTCTTCAATCGCAATTCCAGAAATATGGTAAAGCGATCAATATGACTTTAGCGGCGACGCTACTTTACTGCGCGGTACAGTTGTTTGTTTGAGGCTGAGGTTGAGGAGATGAGACGCAGCGATTTCCGCGTCTCGAATTTGTAGGTGGAGAAGTGGTTGGCTTTGAGTGTGCTAACTCAAAGTTGGACAGAAGCTTGTTGAACTTTCTGCTCTATTTTGGCTGGCGGTGATTAGGAGAAGTATGGATAGATCCATAAATATAGTTTTTTAAGATATCAAAAATCCGCCAAGATGCGCGGTCACTTGACAGTCATTCAATTTATGAGCGCTAAAACACTGAGCAGACGAAATGTTGCTGAAATGAGATTTCCAAATAAGTCGAACTGCCCTGTGGGAGTTAACTGCTCTTGTATGCTTTACGTTTGTTTGAATCACAAAGCCTTTCTGCTACCCAAACGACTAAGTAAATAACTGAAAGGCGTCTCCGACGGTAGCTATATTACCTTCAAAACAAAAGGAAGATCTTAAACATCTCCTCCCGTGCTCTACTGAATAGCTTTTGCATGTGGATCTGTCGTTAATTTTTTACCTTTCAGCAAGCCAAGCTCGTGTAAAAAAGAACCTGCACATTTATGTACTTTCGCCTTTTCGAGACTCATACAAACAAACCGTCAAAAGAACTACTGCCTTTTATTCGGCAGTACTCGTTTTGTGTGCCTCAATATATATGGTTTCAAGGATAACTTATCAATAGTTGCTATTTACCAGCTCAAGACGACAGCATCCAAAATAGCTTTAATTCCGCTTAGTTACTACACCAAGATCAAACGCCCATGGGCTAATAGTGCGCACCGAACCAGGAATGATCACACTAGTGATCTCGTTATCAGTAAATGCCCTCCTCCCAATGGTAAGTACTGAGTCAGGTAGAGTTACTCTGGTGAGCTCATTATGGCTAAGTGCCAGCTCCCGAATGGTAGTCAACGTGTTTGGAAGGGTTACGTTAGTGAGCTTATTTTCATAAAGTGCCCCCTTCCCAAGAGTAGTCACGGAGTCAGGAACAACGATATCTCTTCTTGCTCCACCGTAGGAAACAACGACCCTTTTGTTCTCAGTTCCATCATCATTCCGAGCAAAAATAAAGCCATCTGATGGTATATTGTTTAATGTGGATAACGCGTTACCATTGAACCCTCCAGCACCGATGGTGGATAACGAATCTGGGAGAGTTACGCTAGTGAGCTTGTTATCACTAAACGCCCCTTTGCCAATGGCTACCACGGAACCTGGAATGGTCAGGTTGGTGAGCTCATTGTCCTTAAATGCCTCATCTTCAATTGTGGTAACCGAATCCGGTATGGTTACATTAGTGAGTTGGTGACCAACAAACGCGCCTTCACCAATAATGGTCACCGAGCTTGAAATTATGACATCGGTCTCTCTACCGGTATACTCTACAAGTATTGATTTGTTCTGCGAGCCATCTAATTTTTTAGCGTAGACTAACCCTTCCGTTGCATGCTCACAGCCTGTTAGAAGGGCTAGACTAAGCAAGATGCCAAAGATTTAGCCAGTTAGCCTATTGAGTTTTATTCTTGATAATGACATTGCTACTCTCGGGTTTATAATTAGACCGTTATCGGTCTTTCTATGCAAACGCATAAAATGTTCACAGAAATTTAGCTCTACTCAGAGATAAAAGGATGATAACAATACTTTTAATGGATTATCACTCCCAAAAAGATGCTTAGATAGTTTCTCTAACAAAAGAGGCACTTTGACAAGCCAAACAAGCATATAAAACGCTTAAATCGTGTTGAATTTCATTCTATCGGATAAACTTTTGCAGGGTATTTGATCTAATGAGTATAGGGGCAACAGTTTCCTGTAATAAAGAAAACTGTTGCCTATTTGATCATCCATATTCAAGATGAATATTCATAAGAAGACTAGAGATGGGCAATTTCTGCGGCTATCAAAGTCGAGCTAAAAGTCGCGGAAGCGAACAAAGGCTCAGACCAAGCGGAAGTTACGCTCCTAACCCAATTCAATATTATCGGGATGTTTGCACGCAAGCGCCTGAAGGGGCGTAACAGCTGGTAAAACTAATGTATTTCAAGCGATGAGATTGGTTTTAGATTAATCATTATCTACTCCAGTCTGGCTGGAGTAGTTCATGTCAAAAATCGCCTTCGAATAAGTCAAATTAACTTAAATTCAACGCATAGAATCCATCAGACATTCACAGATATATTATCTCAAAGGAATAAGAAAGTGCGCTATATTCGTCTAATTATAATCGCATTGAGTATAGCGATTTTTTCTGTCCAAGCTTTTGACGGAGCTAGGTTTGATCACAAAGATTGGTATTTGGCTTGTGACAATACTGGCACTTGCCGAGCTGCGGGGTACGCGCCAGCTGGTCTTGGCTATGGTATGGCAATGATGTTTAGACGTGAAGCTGGACCTGCAACCCAGATCACGGCAAAGCTTTTTCTGCAGCTACATGATGAGCAGGCGTTGCCAGCAAGTGTGACTTTGTTGATTGACAACCAAGACCTCGGCCCAATCTACACGGATAAAACGAGTCAGCTGAGCGCCATGCAAGTACAGGCATTATTGGCGGTGGTTACTACTAACGCGGTAATTGAAGTAGGCGCTGGCAAGCAGCGCTGGCGCATTTCGAACAATGGCGCCAGCGCTGTGTTTCGCAAAATGGATGAGTATCAAGGGCGTAGCAACACACCATTTGCTGTGGTTGCCAAAGGTAAACAATCTGAGAACGAAGTACCACCCGCTAAAGTACCACCAAGTTTGACTGTGCAAGCACCGCTATCAAACGCTGTTACCCTTGAAATCGGTTCGTCAGCTTATAATGAGGTGTTACAGTTGCTGACCACTAATGTGCCAGCATCTGAGTTGGATTTCGAACTCCAGAGCGCATCACTTGAAACTGCAGAGCTGGGCCAGGGTAAACGCTTTATTGGTGCTTGTTGGCTTATGGCTTACAACGCGCTTTGCCACCATTGGTTAGCGGATAAAAATGACCCCAATCAGTTGGTTGCATTGAAGAGTGATGGTTTTTATATCGATGGTATGGCGCGCCAAGACCGCAAGGTACGAGGATACGGCGATTGCTGGGAAAGTCAGGCATGGGTGTTTGATGGGCAATCTATGGTACCCACTTTGATATCCAGCACGGGTCCATGCAGGGGTATTGCCGGCGGTATTGACCCTATGCCGACCTACATCACTGATGTAACTTTTCCTTCTAAGCAATAATTTTGTAAATGAGGTGAGTTTAAATGTCGCTCTTGGTAGCGGATTGCTAAGTTGTTCGCATCAATAAGTGGTGGAGTATAAAAAAGGATTACTTTCAGTAGGGCAGGTACATGCGGCCTCTGTTTTATAGGGTATAAGATTCTAAGCGATTTAGGGCATTTTCAAGCTAGAAAACACCATGTGTTAAAATTCAGATCGTGATATTTCTGTACAAAAACGTGTTTAGGAAAATTGAATATAAGCAACTATCAAATAACTACAGATGCGGCAACATGAGTTTGGAAGTGCTAGTGCGATGAGCGAAATCGCAATAGTAAAAAGGCTTTGTTTAGATACAGATTATTAAATACCATTACTTTAAATACCTAGACAAGGATGTTGCACGTCGACCTCGGTCGTCATAAGAGAGCCTTCAAAAACAATATCTGATGAAAACACCATTCTCCAAAAACTTTGTGTACTGCCACATATTAAAATTGCAACAGCACACAAAATAGTGTTAATACCAGTGAATATCTACACCTTCATCAAACGCTATCAAACCATTGTGGGTCGCCAAAGATGGAATAGTCACACTGGTGAGTTCATTGCCAGCAAACGCTTCACTTTGAATATCGAACACTGATTCTGGGATAGTTACGCTGGCAAGTCGGTTATTCCGGAACGCTTTATAACCAATGAAGGACACTGAACTTGGTATAGTCACCTTAGTGATCTTATTATCAGCAAACGCCTCCGGTGCAATGGTATTTACCGAATCTGATATAGTTACGCTAGTGAGATTATTGTTACTAAATACCCCATAGCTAATAGTGGAAACCGATTCTGGGATGGCCACACTGATAAGTTCATTGCCAGCAAACGCCTCACGCCCAATGGTGGTAACCGAATCTGGGATGACCACACTGGTTAGTTCGCTGCTAGCAAGCGCCCTACGCTCAATGATGGTCACCGTATCAGGAATAACAACTTCTTTTCTTGCCCCACCATAGGAAATAACAACCTTCTTATTCTCGGTGCCATCCTCATTACGAGCAAAAATAAAGCCATCTGATGGTGCATTATTAACTGTGGATAGTGCATTGCGATTAAATGCACCTAAGCCAATAGTAGTCAACGAATTTGAGAGGGTCACGTTGACAAGCTGGTTGTCAGAAAACGCAGCCTCTCCGATAGTTCTTACTGAATCTGGAATGGTCAAATTGGTGAGTTTATTATTACTAAACGCCTTATCCTCAATAGAGGTCACAGAATCTGGGATAGTTACGCTGGTCAGTCGGTTGTTCCGAAACGCCTCATTCTCAATGGTAGTCACTGAATAAGGTATAGTCACATTGGTGAGCTTGTTGTAAGCAAACGCCTTTTCACCAATGGTCGTCACCGAATCAGGCATAGTCACACTGGTGAGCTCATTATCAGAAAACGCGCCACGCTCAATAGTGTTTACCGAATCTGGAATAACAATTCCTTTTCTTGAACCACCATAGGATACGACAACCTTCTTGTTCTCTGTGCCATCATCATTACGAGCAAAAATAAATCCATCTGATGCCGCATTGTTAACTGCAGATATTACATTACCATTAAACGCTCCATTACCAATAATGGTCACAGAATCCGGGATAGTCACGCTGATGAGCTGGTTGTTAGAAAATGCAGCCCCCTCAATAGTGTTCACGGAATCTGGGATAGTCAAACTGGTGAGTTTATTATCACTAAACACCTTCCAACCAATAATGGTCACCGAATCTGGAATGATCAAATTGGTTAAATTATTGTAACTAAATGCTTCCCACCCAAGAATATTCACGGAATCTGGGATAGTCACACTGGTGAGTTCATTGCCAGAAAAGGCCCGATGTCCAATGGTGGTTATCGAATCTGGAATGGTCACGTTGGTGAGCCTGTTGTGAGCAAACGCATCATCCTCAACGGTAGTTAAAGAACTAGGTATAGTCACACTGGTGAGCTCGTTATCAGCAAACGCCCCCTGGCCAACGGTAGTCAGCGAATCAGGGATAGTCACGTTAGCAAGCTTGTTAGCAGAAAACGCCTTCACACCAATGGTGGTCACCGAATTTGGAATGGTCACACTAGTAAGCTCATTATCAGCAAATGCCCTCTCACCAATGGTGGTTACCGAATTTGGAATGGTCACACTAGTAAGCTCATTATCAGCAAATGCCCTCTCACCAATGGTGGTCATCGAATCTGAAATGGTTACACTAATGAGCTTGTTGTCAGCAAACGCCCCTTCACCAATGGTGGTCACCGAATCTGGAATGGCCACACTGATGAGCTTGTTACCAGCAAACGCCCCTTCACCAATGGTGGTCACCGAATCTGGAATGGTCACACTGATGAGCTTGTTACCAGCAAACGCCCCTTCACCAATGGTGGTCACTGAATCTGGAATGGTCACACTGATGAGCTTGTTACCAGCAAACGCCCCTTCACCAATGGTAGTCACCGAATCTGGAATAGTCACACTAGTGAGCGCGTTATCAGCAAACGCCTCCTCACCAATGGTGGTCACCGAGTCTGGAATGGTCACGCTGGTAAGTTTGTTGTGAGCAAACGCATTATCCCCAACAGTAATCACAGAACCTGGGAGCGTTACACTAGTGAGCTCATTGTAAATAAACGCATAGTCTCCAATAGTAGTTATCGAATCTGGAAGGGTTATGCTAGTGAGATTATTATGACCAAACGCGCTCTTATCAACGGCAGTCACCGAATCTGGAAAAGTCACACTGGTAAGATTGTTGCCCTCAAACATACCGAAACCAATGGTAGTCACCGAATCAGGAATAACAATCTCCTTTCTCCCTCCGCCAAAGGAAACAACAACCTTCTTGTTATCAGTACCATCATCATTACGAGCAAAGATTATGCCATCTGATGGCGCATTGTTGAATGTGGATATTGCATTACCATTAAACGCATTAGAACCAATGGTGGTCACCGAATCTGGGATAATCACGCTGGTGAGATTGTTGTCAGAAAACGCTGAACCCTCAATAGTCGTCACAGAGTCTGGGATGGTCACACTGGTAAGCGTATTGCCAGTAAATGCCCCCCAACCAATAGTGGTTACCGAATCAGAGAGACTCACGTGGGTGAGGTTGTTGTCAGCAAACGCAACTTTTCCTATGGTGGTCACTGAATTAGGTATAGTCAGGCTGGTGAGTTTGTTTCGAATAAACGCCTCATCCTCAATGGTGGTCACAGATTCTGGTATAGTCACGTTGTGGATCTCATTATCGGCAAACACACTCTCGCCAATAACGGTCACCGAATCTGGAAGGATCAGGCTAGTAAGCTCGTTGCGTTCAAACGCACTATCCCCAATAGTGGTCACAGAATTTGAAAGGGTCAGGCTAGAGAGCTTGTTTCCATAAAATGCTTCCTTACCAATGGTTGTTACCGAGTCTGGAATGATCAAGCTAGTTAGTTCGTTGTGTTGAAACGCCCAATCACCAATGGTAGTCAACGAATTTGAAAGGGTCAGACTAGAGAGCTTGTTTCCATTAAATGCATCCCTACCAATGGTGGTCACGGAATTTGGAATAGTCACATTGGTCAAATTGTTGTAACTAAACGCACTCGCACCAATAGTAGTCACTGAATCAGGGATAGTCACGCTGGTGAGCTTGCTACGTCTAAACGCATCACGCCGAATAGTAGTTACCGAATCTGGGATGATGACATCTGTTTCGCTACCATTATAGTCAATAATTACTGACTTGCTTTTTGTGCCATACACCAACCCTTCTGTTGCTTTTTCACAGCCAGTAAGAAAGGTTAAACAGAGCAAACTGCCCAGGGGCGGGCAGATTACCCTCGTGAATCTTGTTATTGATAATGACATACCTGTTCTCAGATTTATATTTAGACCGTCATCAGATTTTCTGTGCGAATGCATAAAACATTCACATACGGTCAGTTTTATCTTGGGTTAAGAGGATGATAGCAATACTTATTGCGACTTATCATTCCCAACAAGTTGTTTAAACAATTTCACTACTAAAAGAAGCGGTTTGACAAGCAAAACAACTATATAAAAGGCTTAAATCTTGTTAAGTTTCATTCTATCGCAGTATTTTCGTAGTATAAAACACACGCTTTTAGACTTTTTAGATTATTTAATCTAACGAATTTGGGGTAGAGCCCTCTTAAAACCATCACATCCACAAAGTACCACGAGCAAAATTAAGCTTGAGGGGCGAGCCGGCATAAAAGTTGAAATAGGAGTAAAGAACCTCATCAAAAGAGCTTTTGGTATAGTTCCTGATTTCGCAAACTTTACACCGAATTGATTATATATTGGATGTATTTTTTATCTGACTATAGCTACGCCTTATCGAAGCTAGGAACGCACAAGAAGAGTTTTATGTAATTTATACTTCACAAACAATTTCTCGTAGGTATTTGTGATAGGGTCTACCGTTTTTTAGTACCAGAATTGTTACGAGTCAGACAGCAATTATTGCTTTTAAACTCAGAACCTTAAAAGGCCCTGAGCAGAAGTGCTAGAACAGTAACTTAAAAACATAGCTATTTATTCAAATCTTGTGTAGTAACCACTTCGCTTACCCAAATAGGCATGAAGTCAATGCCTCCAGCGGCAATACCACGGCACAAACCTGTATTACCATAACTCGCACGAACCATTTGTTTGCCATCAAACAACCAGCTTTCAAAGCTCCAGCAATCCCCCAATCCTCGGCCTTTATGAGCGGAGGAAACAATGCCGTCAGAATAGTCATTACCAGAGATGTTAAGACGTTTAGGCACAGCAGCATCGCCTTCTCCCAACAACCAATAACTTGAACCATAGTTATAAGCCGCCATCCAACAGGACGCCTCAATCAATGATTGGCCATTATTAAGCTTTGCAATAGCAATTGACGGTGTTTCTTCAAACAACCTATGGCACTCGGAGCTGTCTCCCTTAGACTCATAGCTAGCACGAAGCTGTGGTAACAATTTGGCATATTGGGCAGATTCTGGCTCAAGTGATTTCATCATTGCATCGCCGCCAACATTCACAAGTGTTGGGATAGCCACAGCAAGATTCACCCTAGACTCAGCGCCCTGACCTTTTGCGACAATAGCAAACGGAGTATTCTGGCGCCCCTGATATTCATCCATCTTACGAAACACGGCACTGGCACCGCTACCAGACAGTACCCATTTAGTTTTACCATCACCAATTTCAATAAGTGCATCTTTAGTCACTACTGCAAGAATGGCCTGAACCTGCATGGATGTCATGGCGTCATGCTGTATCGGGCCCAACTCTAGGCCATCGATATAAAGATTTATCTGCTCAGGCCAATGGTCAAAATCAGATTCATCACCTAAATACACTTTGCCCGTTACTGGCGCTGCAGGCCCCGCTTTACGAGTAAACATCACAGCAACAGGATTAAGACTGCCAATTTCTGAATAGCCAGCCGCCCGGCAGGTCCCTGTATTATCACAAGCTAGATACCAATCTTTGTGTTGAAAACTCTCTCCCTCAAAAGCGCTGACAGAAAAAGCTACCAAACCCAATGTATATATTGTACTTCTAATACAGAGCATTAGCATATTCCTCCAGTTCAGTTTTAATGAATATATCATTGTGCCTCCTTTGCTACTTGCTACTTCTATTTGCCAGTATTAAAAATTCCGTATTCTTATTAACATAAATTTTATATTTATTTATTAGAGCGAACCAGAAAACAAATTTAGTCATTTACTCAAATTCATCAATAGCTAAAGGAATGGCTCCATATCTTTTAGGACTTAACTTTCTTCTCTTTATTGACAAACAATAATAAAAACTCATAATAAATTATTAAGCAATCTTATTTTAATAATTATTCACCTATATATAGTACCTTTTTCTCCCATTTTATAACCTAGAGTAAAGCCCAAACTTTTAACAGGTTTTACTTTATAATTCTGAGCCGAACGTAGTGCTTTATCTATATCTTTTTTCGTTAGTTTATCAGAAATTTCTTTGAACTGTTTTTCTGCGTCTGGATGTTTGTTTTTTTTTGCCCAGTAAGACCATTTAAACGCTTCAATTAAATTCATCATCCCATTTTCATTATCACGATATAATTGCGCAAAGCCAAATTGAGAATATGGGTCATTGTATTTAACCCCCAATGAATACCACTCTATTGCTTTATCTATATTCTTATCGCAACCCAGGCCGTATTGGTACATATACCCAATTTTCCCCATCGCAACGCTTGAACCTTCTTTTACTGCGCTATAATATTTTTGAATAGCCTCTTTATAATTTACAACGTTGTACTTAGTTGATGAATAAATGTCACCAAGTAAAACTAATGCGTAGTGATCCTTCTTTTTGGCAGCAGTCTTAAGCCACTTAAGAGCCTCGTTGAGATCGTAATGGTCATCATCGAGATAAGTGTGTCCAAGAAGAAGCATTGCATCCGTGTCATTCTGATCTGCTGCCTTGTGTAGCCAATGCATCATCATTTTAGGGTTAGAGTACTCTTTTTCCATGGTATAAATCGCCGCAAGAGTTTTTTGCGCTTCTAAATCTCCAGATTCTGCTGCAATCGTGTGCCATCTCAACATTTCTGCTGAATCTCGACGAAAGTGTCCGTTTCCTTCATAGATTACGCCTAAAATAGCAGCGCAATCTACTTCTCCGTCAGCATATGCTTCCGTCAACCATTTGCTAGCTAACCGCCAATCCTTTTTAAATTTTTCACCACTAAAATACAGGTAGCCAAGTTCTTTCTTTGCCTCCGAGCTTCCCTTCAACGCTGCCTTCGTTAACCAATTTACTACTAGCTTTTTGTTATACTTAACACGCCTTCCATGATAGTAACGTCTCGCTAAGATAATTTGAGCCACACTAGACCCCTTTATCGCTAAGTATTTAAGAATATCAATCGGCAACGCAACAACAAGTAATTTATAAATAATATTGAATGTTATTTTTAGCCTAAACATGACTCTTTGTAATAAATTAACATCACGTTTTTTCATTGTTATCTAAATTTCTCCAAGGTTAAATCCTCCGAACTTCATATCAAACTTAATAGTTATTAGTAATATTGAACTTCAACATTTACCTATATCTCTTTCAACTTGTTAAGTACAGGTAAGCATCTGTAGATGATAACCCAAAATTGACCGTGTTTGTGTTGGTTTCACTATGCAAGATAACTTTTTGTCAGGCAAAATCACGTCAGCAACATATAATTGAGTAAAAACACTCTGTAGAAAAGAAACACTATTGAGCTAGAAAGTATAACGGGTAGAAATACAATCGTGTTTGGTGTTCCACCGGCACATCTATGAATATCTATTTGTAACTTTTTCAAATTTAGTAAGTCATGATATTGCAACGTTATTTGTGGACACCAGCGTAATGGTTAAGATTGCACCAGTTAAAAGATATGATCAAAGTGGGTAAGTGCCGTTTCATTAAAAAGCACAGAATAATCATTGCTGACCAGATATCAGGATAACTCGCCACCCAAAAAGGTAACTTTGAACAGACAAACACCCACAGTGAGAGTTTGAATCGCTTTAGGTTACATTTTATGAGGGCAAACGAACGCACCAGATTTTGTAGGGTGTTTTATCTAGTGGGCAATCTAAAACTCAATGTCTAACTGAGCTTCCGTAAGTTTCTCTCACTACTAAAGCTTCTCCCCCTCCTTCCCTTTTCCCACACTTTCAACGATACTCTTGCGCCCTATTGTTCAGTTGGAAAACTTCATGCCTCAAGCTAACTCCGTTGTCGTACTCGACTTTGAAACCTCAGGTCTGTCTCCGAATATGGGGGATCGCGCGATTGAAATCGGTGCGGTTAAGATCGTCGATGGTGAGGTGGCCGATAGTTTTCAGCAACTTATGAATCCTGGCTTTCGTGTTAGCTCATTTATTGAGGGCTACACAGGCATTACCAATAACATGCTGCGCACAGCGCCGAGCTGCGATGAAGTGATGGCATCGTTCAGTGAATTTATTGCGGGTGAGAACCTTATCGCGCACAACGCGTCTTTTGATAAGCGCTTTCTGGATACGGAACTGGAGCGAATCGACTGCGGCTACTCTGGTGAGTTCGCGTGTTCTTTATTGGTAGCAAGACGCCTTATTCAAGATGCGCCGTCACACAAGCTGGGTGAGTTGGTTCGTTATAAGAACATCGAAAACGACGGTGTATTCCACCGCGCGTTAGCCGATGCACAGGTAACAGCAAAACTGTGGCTGCTGATGGTAGAAGAGCTTGAGCAATCGGGCATCGCAGCGCCAAGCTTTAAGTTTATGCAGACGGTAAGTAAAACAGCGAAAGGAAAAGTGGAGCAGTTGCTCTCTAAAAATCGGTTTTAACCACACGAGATATAGACAAAAGTCGATTGCTTTTGATAGGAATCGGATTATTAAATATAGAAAGCGATTGCTCACATTAACATCGCTTTTTATGTATTTAATAACTACTGTTTAGTGTTATTTAATCTCAAAATTTTTTTTGTCAGCTTTATTTGACCTGGAAGGTAAATCATTTGTAATAAACTTGGAACTGAAAATATCAAAACAGCTTTCAATAGATTCCAAATAACATCGTAATCACCAGGAGTAAATTTAAGGGCTGACATTAAAAAAGCCAGAACAATAAATGCATAACAAAACTTTTGAACAAACTCATCAGGATACCAAGAGTACGTTATTTTCGTTTTATTTTTATCTTGTTCTAGTTTACATCGAAGCTCGCCGCCAATCTCTCGCCCTGCAACAATTGAGCTGGAGTTTATAAACTCACGATCATTGAATAGCCGGTCTTGATGTGCTTCAGAACTTCGAGAAGTTTTTCTTTTTACTATTAAGATATTTTTCTTTTTCTTAGTCAAGTAAGCACCTTCACTAGGGTTACTCTCATTCAAATAAAAATAATCAGTATTGTTTAACCGAGAAAGGATCTCTTCTATTGGTTCATCGCTATATTTTTCACTTCTATAAAGTGCGTGATTGATATGCATTACAATATTACAGCCTTGTTTAAAATTGAGATGTAAATTCTAAACAAGGATGACTAAAACACCACTTCCAAAGTAACCATTTTCATAGGTAAATTATCTTTATTTTAGTAAAGTTCCAAACTGTAGATATCACTCCGGCACCCAATCCGAAATCACCTTACCATCTTTGATCGTGATGATGCGTTTGGTGCGTTCTGCGAGGGCGTTATCGTGCGTCACGATGATCAATGTTCTGCCTTCAGCGTGAAGTTGATTGAACAAGGCTTCAATCTCTGCGCCGGATTTTGAATCCAATGCACCCGTTGGTTCATCCGCTAAGATGATTTGAGGGTCGTTGACCAAGGCTCTTGCAATCGCAACTCTCTGCTTTTGACCACCAGAAAGCTGGTTTGGTTTATGGTCTAAACGATCCCCTAGCCCGACTTGCTCTAGCAATTTAGCTGCGCGCTGGCGACGTTCTTTGGCTTTGATACCAGAGTAAACCAACGGCAGTGCCACGTTATCAAGCGCCGTCGCGTATTCCAATAAGTTAAAGCTTTGGAAGACAAATCCGATCTTTTGGTTACGAATGCCAGCCAGCTCATTCGCACTTAAACTTGCGACGTTTTGGCCGCCAAGTTGGTACTTGCCATCGGTGGGCTTATCTAAACAGCCGAGCATGTTCATCAACGTTGATTTGCCTGAACCGGACGGGCCAAGAATCGAAAGAAACTCGCCTTGATTAATGGTTAAGTCAACGCCGTCTAGCGCGCGAACTTCCGCCTCCCCGCTTGAGTAGTATTTACAGATGTTGGTCAGCTCAACAAGCGGCTTGTTCGACATGTTCTTTCCAGAGTTATTGTTGTTATTCACTTTGTAGCGCCTCCAACGGGCTGACTTTTGCGGCTCGGTTTGCAGGTAACCATGCAGATGCCACACCAATGATCACTAAGGTGAGGATGACAATCGCGACAACGACCCACGACAACTCAGGGACAGGTTTACCCAGTTGTTCATAAAAAGCATTGCCCTCTAAAGGAATGGAACTGATGGCAGACACCAGCGCGTACGTCACGGCTAACCCAAACGCCCCCCCCATCATCATTGTCAATAAAGACTGTACTAAATAGTGCATGCGAATAGCCGTTGGGGTTGCACCGACTGCCATGCGCACACCGATATCACGCGTAGATCGCTTTACGGTGGCATACATCACATTGGCGATGCCAACACCAGCAACAGCTAACGTCACGAAGCCGATAATGCCAAGGAAACTCTGCAAACCTATCAGAAACTGCTGCATACTCTTTTGCTTAAGGAACATATCATCGACTTGGACGACCTGTTCATCACTGACACTTGCCCCGTGTTTACGGGCAATCACTTGCCTGATCGTCTTTGCTAAGGCTTCTCGGTCTACATCGGCTTGTGGTTGCACATTGATGCCACCAATTTCACCGTTGACATGAAATCGCTTCCACGTCGCTAACGGCACAAAGCTGGAATAGTTGATAAGATCCCCCTGTTCTATTTGGGCGCTGTTTTTCTCCAATACGCCCACAACGGTGAACTCCTCATTGCCGATTTTTACCTTTTTCCCCACAGGGTTGACTTGCAATGTGACTGTCGCAAACCAACTAAAGTCCTCATTCGGGTTGAATAAGTCGGCTGCCAGTTCATAACCCAGTACAACGACTTTGCGCGTCTCTTTTTGATCGAGTGGGTTTAACCATCGCCCCCCCGCCATCGGCACCAAATTGGTCATGGATTGAAACTCGCTCGTGACCGATAACGGCTCTTGCCACGAGCTTCTGTCACCAACGGTGATGCGCTCTTTCCACTTCGCCGTTGGCGCAACGCTTTTTACATCGGGTAACGCTCGAACGACCTCTGAATCGTCCATTTTTAGTGTCAGAAACTTACCTTGGTGAAAAGCACCGTGGTCGACGGTGGCCATCCCTCCGGTCAAATAAATCAAGTTGCCGTTACCATTTTGTGCGGTTTTCAATACGCCCTGACGAATACCCTCACCTACCGCCAACATAGCAGCGATACAAAGGGTCGCCCACGCTACTGCTAGAATGGTCAAACCCAGTCTCAGCTTTTCTGCGGCCATTTCTTGGAAAATTTGTCTCATCGGTAACAACATGACTAAGCCCTCGCACTCAAAGCAATGACTGGCGTGAGACGCGATGCTCGCCTTGCTGGGAAATACGACGCCATCAAGGCCAAGATAAGCGTCACAAGTAAAGACCAAGCAATGGAATCTGGCGTGATCACAGGTAAACCAATCCATTCCGGTAATGCCATGCTGCTTAAGACAGATACCACGGCATACGAAAACATCAGACCTAATGCCGTGCCCACGGCTACCAAAATAAGCCCTTCAAGAATAAACTGACTGAGTATGGATTTTTGAGTCGCCCCGATCGCCAAACGCACACCGATTTCACGCGTGCGCTCCGTGACAGATAAAAACATGATGTTGGCAACGCCAAGCGCACCGACCGCCATGGTCATCGCGCCGCTCGCTCCAAGAAAAATCTGAATGCCACGCAAAATTCCACTGATGACCGCCGCACCTTCACTAAAATCGGGTAATTCGACCGCATCTTTATCACTTGGGTCAAAATGAAGCTGCTTGGCGAAAAAGTTCACGATATTTTGTCGAAATGACGATGCATCCATCCCTTCTCTCGGCTTCATCAATACCATCCAAGGTTTCGCATCCCACAAATCGCGGTACGTTGTTTGAGGAATGAAGGCCGTGCGGCTATCGCCGAATGAAATGCCAGTGTCCTCACCAACGGTTATCCCAATCACCAAAAACGGAATGCCGTTGACTTTGAGCCTATCCCCGATTTGGATTCCGCCCATTTGCGCAATTTGATCGCCTAACACCGCCACGCGAGTGTGGTTATCCATATCACTTGGTGACAGGTTTCTCGAACCGGATTGCAGCTTGCGTTGCATTAAAGGAAAGTAAGACGTATCAATACCGCTGACCGTACTCGATAAGTTCTGTCCTTTGAGATTGGTGATATTCGCATCCCATTTGGCGTAAACGCTTGACGCCTGTTGCACGAAGCCTGACTGTTTGATCATGTCGACTTTTTCTTGTGGAATATCAATTTGTCGTCTTGAAGCTAACCCTTGCCACGGTTTACTGGTACTCGACGGAAACACCACTTGCACATTGTTGATCATAAATGAAAACGACTGGGTCTGATGGCGATAAAAGCCTTCGCCAAGTGCGATTAACACCACCACAGAGATCACGCCCCAAGCAATCGCGATAATGGCCAGCACGCTCTTCATGCGGTGCGCCATCAACGTTTGCCAAGTTTGTTGCAATAGACTGCTCATGAATGAAAAGCTCGAGAGATCAACGCCATGGTATCGTCATCGAGTTTCCCTGCGGTTTGCAGTAAGCCGATTCTCTTACGCCAGTAGCTGTACAAGTTGGTTTGCAGACTGTTTTTCGCCTCAAACAAGCTGTTGTGTGCACTGATAACTTCCGACACTTCAAGCAGGCCAGCGTCGTAAAGTTTCTCTTTGCTTTGCAACACTCTGGCGCGCGACTCAACCAGCTCGTTCGCTATCAAAACTTGATTCCAGTTGATATCGACCTGCGTAAACTGCTGAATAACTCGTTTCTGAATATCAATTTCCACTCTACGCATATCTTGCTTGGCGCTTAAAATGTTCAACGATGCTTCGTCCACTTTCGCTCGCACTGCACCATTGAGGTCAATCGGCAAACTCAAACTAATCCCAGCGTTAAACTCGCCGTTTGAACGATTGTCACCATCGCTGTAGCCCACACTGCCTTTGACGGTCGGGTAGTATCCACCTTTAGCTGAATCTTTCGCGAACTCGCTCGCTTTCACCATCTGCGCCGCCACCAACAGCTCTGGACTGCTGTCTTTCGCCAGCTTTAGCCATTGCTCCTGAGAGTCCACCAGCATCGGCGGCTGAATTAAAGAATCCGTTCGAATTTGGTCGACACTCTCCGGCATTTGATTGATTAACGCCGCAAGCTCTGCTTTTTTCACTTCGAGATCGGCTTTTGCATTGAGGATACTTGCTTGCTCAGAGACTTGATTCGCTCGCATCTCTTCGACATCAACCGACTTCACTTTGCCTGCTCGATAGCGTTTCTCGATGATGTTGAGAAGTTCCTTCCCCTCCTCCAGCTTGGACTGCGCCAATTTGAGGTCGCCCTGTGCGCTTGCCACATCTAGGTAAGCGGTGAGCAACTTCTGCGCAAGCTCGTTATGCGATTGAGATAGCTCTAACTGTGCTTTGAGATAATTGGCATTCGCTTGATCCAGTTCCGACCACAAACTGCTATCCCAAATAGTTTGAGTTAAGGTAGCGCCGTAACTGTTGGAATGGCTTGAGGACTCATTCCAATCCGCTGACGCACTGGCACTTAAGCCCGGCAATAACGCACTGCGGTTACTCTGTACGCCAACCTCGCCAAGCTGGACGCCGATTTTCGCTTTTTCGTAATTTGGATCGTTCTGCTTTGCTTGTTGCCAAGCTTGTTCAATAGAAATTGCGTAGGTCGGCAAACTGAGCGTGGCAGCCAACAATGCAAAGGCGATTGTTGATCGTTGCAGCTTAACCATGCGCCGCTCCCATCATGCTGTTGTCGATAACCTCTTCATCAAGCTCCACGCCGTCAAGCACTTCGACATTGATGCCATCTGACAGACCAAGTTTCACCGGTTGTTTATTAAACCCTTGTTCTGAGCTGTCGGGGATCAGAACATTCGGTACGTCACCATCAAATTGCAGAGCGCGCTCCGGTAGAGTGAGCACGTTTTCAGACCTCTTCAGAATGATTTGAGCCGTCGATGAAAAACCAGAACGAAGCAACACATCTTGTGGGATCTTGAGTTCTCCCACTTCAACCTCAAAACCGTTATCAAAACTTTTTGCCGAAGCATTGCCCTCTGGTGAGTTGAGGTTCTCAGATTGAATCGCCACTTTGGTTAGCACACCAGAAATCGCCACATCAGGATAAGGCGCAACCGTCAACATAACGGGCATTCCCGGAGACAACTGCGCAGCATCATGCTCACTGACGCTACCTTTAAAAATCAGACTGTTCATGTCGGCCAATGACATCATTTCAGTCGCGGCTTGGCTTGATTGAGTCGAGATGATCGGCTCTCCGACCTCTACTTTCTGGTTGAGTACTGTGCCATCAATTGGCGCGTAGATCGTCGACGTTAAACGCGCATCGCCGATCGACGCCTCACCACTGCGGATGAGTTCGAGATTCTGGCGCTTTTGCAATACGTCCGCTTGCGCAGATTTGACTGCCGAGCGCGCACTTACGTATTCGTCGTAGTTACTTGGAATAATGTCCTGCTTGACCAAGCTTTCTAAGTTGGACAGTTTTTGTTTGGCGGATTCCAGATCGGCTTCGCTACGCATGAGTTCTGCCGATGCATCCGTTAATGCTTGGGGAGTTGGGTTTGGACGCACTTTGATCAGCGGTTGGCCTTGCTTCACCTTTTCACCAACTTTCGCGTAAATTTCACCGACGATACCGTCGATTTGTGACTTGATAGACACAGAGTGTGCAGGGACAATTTTACCAACAGCCACCGCTTGTTTTTCAATCGTGCCTTTTTCCACAATCAATGTAGGCAGCAATTCTGGTTGAGCAGCAGATTGGAGATAGAAATACGTACCACCGCCGAGCAGCGCGAAGCTCACAGCGGAGACAAACCAACGTTTCGTCATTATTTATTCCAACAATTATTGGGTAGTCTAATGACTACTCCTAAAACACAAAGTTGAAGGAATAATATCCTGCTTTAATAGCGGTTTGGTTGTCACAGTTGGTATGGCTTTGTCAGTCGGCTCTGACAATCAAAAACTAAAGAATCATTCAGCAAAGACGTTGTCTACGATGGCGACTAACAAGCTCTGTAACCGCTCGTTTCAACCGCCCCCCTTTTCATTCTGAACAATGTGCAAAATGGCGCTGTTCTGTATCCTTCAATCGCATATCCATACAGTCTTGCGCCTCACGTCCTAAAGCAGGAAAAACCGCATGCGCTTTTAAAATGCCTTGGCTGATAAAGCCACATTTCTCCAACACACGAATACTCGCGTGGTTGCCAATATGCGGGGTAGTGCGAATGCGCTTTATACCCAAGCTTTGCAGGTAAACAACGCCAAGTTTGCAGGCTTGGGTTGCATAGCCTTTTCCCTGATAGCGAGCAGAAATACCAAAATGGATTTCACTGCTGTCTTGCTCAGGTATCAGCACCAGACAACCAATAGGAGTTTGAGAAGTGAGTTCTTCAATAGCGAAGACTAATAGGTTGGGAGACTTTTGATCATATTGAGCGCGCCATCTTTCGATCGCTTCAAGGGTTTGATTAACATTTTGGTGGGCTTGGCGATTGAGGAAGCGGCATGCTTGCTCATCGCCTAAATAGTTTTCAAACAGGGGAGCAGCGTCTGTTGTTTTGAGGTATCTGATTGCCACTTGTTGAGATTCAACTCTCATCATGATTTAGCTCTGATAAACATTCGGTTTCCAGATTTGCATGAAGTTTTCTACTGGAGCAATAGGAGTGAACCCAAACTGTTCGTACAACCCATGAGCATCGCGGGTTGCAAGCATCATACGGCGTAAGCCTTGTAGTTCTGGATGAGCAACAATTTCTGATATCAACAACTTACTGATGCCTTTACCACGGTGTACCTCCACAACAAACACATCGGCAAGGTACGCAAACGTGGTACGATCGGTAATTAACCGAGCAAAAGCAACGAGTTGATTTTCATCATCCAAAACCGCGAAACAGAACGAATGGCGCAATGACTTCTCAAAGCGTTCTCTTGGAATACCCTTTCCCCAATAACTGTTTGAAATGAACTGGTAGATAACGTCTAAATCCATGTCATCTAACGACATAGTAATTCGAAATCCTTGCATTGTATCCCTCAACATTGATTTATATTTTCTCAGCCACACAGACAAGCGAGTTGGCATTCGCCTCAAATACTTGCGCTGACCAAGATTGGTACTTCTCTATGATTCTGAATCCCGCTTGTTCAAGGAAACCCTCTATGTCTTCTAGCGGACGATATTTTAAATCAATGCTGGAATGCTCAATCGTTCCACTTTCAAAATGGCGCTCTTTGTTCAAATACATGATGGACGTTTGCAAGTCATACTCGGCCTTCATACCGAAATAATTCACTTCACCATAAGTTGGAGAAACATAGGTTTGCCACAGCGCCATCTCATGATCCAATTCTAGATTTTCTGGCGTTGGTAACCGCGTATCGAAAACAAATCGCCCACCTTTTTCGAGGTGTCTTGATATTGAGCTCAGTGCACCTGCTAGCATCTCGTCACTTAAAAAGGCTTGGAATGCATTCCCTGTCATTATGGCTAGGTCAAACTTCTTACCTAACGAAAACTGGGTTGCGTCGAGATGAAGAAAACGCAAGTTACTCCTGCTTTTGGCTTTGTCCTTTGCGTGTTTGAGCATCCCTTCAGAAATATCAATGCCAATGGCTTCGTTGAGTTGCTCAGAGACTGGAATCGTGACAATACCGGAACCACAACAAACATCCAATACACTTCGAGCATTGGTTTCTTCGATTAACCTTGTGATGAAAGCAATGTCGTGATGGTAATGCTGGTCGTATTGAGCATCGTATTCAATGCCAGACCCGAATTCGGTTAAATCTTGTGTTTTCAAAAACAATCCTTGTTTGTTACTTATTTCAGCGGTGTGACTTTTTCTGCTCTAGCATCAAGTATCGACACACATAACCAACACCAGATACGTAACCAATCACATTTTCTAGGGAAACCACTTCCAACCCAGCTTGCTGACAGAGTTGCTCAACTTCACTTTCGGTATATGCCTTATGCACGACCGATCCACTATAAGTATTTCGAGGCAAATCTTGTCCATCCGGATCGTGGTATTGAAAGCTGATAAAACATCGTCCATTCGCAGTTAGCTTATGCGAAATGCACTCCAGAAGTTGTTGAGGCTCTGCTAGAAACTCAGTAAAACCAAGTGCGGTGATAAGGTCGAAGGTTTGTTCAAACAAAAGGGAAAATGGCTCATCGAGATTATGAACCGCGACGCTTTGATAGAGGTTAGTTTGGCGCGCTTTATCAACCATTTTGGACGAGATGTCTAAGCCATGGATGGCGAGTTCTGGATAGTGACTTTTTACGACATGGCCGATACTGCCAGTCGCACAGGCTAGGTCGAGAACCGAGCCTTGCTCGATGGGAAAGGTTTTTAACTTCTCAGAAATCCAACGTGGACCGACGTAGTGACTGTCATCCACCAACTTTTGATAACGATCCGACACATCATCATACATTTTTGCTACGTTCATCGTTTCCTCCTTGATAACCAGAACGATGCTCGAATGTAGCACGCAATAAGCATCTAGACACTTATTGGTTAACTAGTTCTTTATGGTATGTGACCGACTGGTTGTTTAGGACAACAAAAAAATCCGATACTCAATATTTTGAATATCGGATTTTTATAG
This sequence comes from Vibrio sp. 2033, assembly GCF_033339735.1. Taxonomy (NCBI): domain Bacteria; kingdom Pseudomonadati; phylum Pseudomonadota; class Gammaproteobacteria; order Vibrionales; family Vibrionaceae; genus Vibrio; species Vibrio sp. 2033. The sequence continues at coordinate 252,661 of NZ_JAWOVC010000005.1, read as the reverse complement.
CGTTATCGAGCTAACCAAATTCTCGCTAGTATTCCTATCGGAGTGGTAACGCCAGTTGTGACAGAGGAAATTTCACCATTTCTTAAAACATAAATGGTTGGGGTCACGCTAATTTTCCATTCGCGCATAATATCGCTTGAAGGATCGTTTATGTTTTCGAAACGATATTCTTTTGCCCTCATAAACTGCGCCACACGCTCATTCGGTCCCGACGATCCAGAAACGCCAACTACGGTGTAGTCATCACTCAGCCAGCTCACGCTTGGGCTTACAAATTTACAAGCGGGACACCAAGTCGCCCAAAAATAAACAACGACAGGTTGTTCATAACTTTGCGCGATGGCATCGAAGTGTTCACCAGCGCTCAATACGGAGCTCAATGGTGGTAACTCCTGTTTAGGAATATCTTTAGTGCGATACCAATCCATCGTGATGGAAATGACGGTGACAATGAGCACCATCTGTACGATTTGAACGAGCCAATATCGGAATGTTCTACGCTGCTTTGTCGAACTCATTGAATGGTTCCCCCACTCGCTTGTTTCACCGCGCTTAAAACAACATCATCAGTCAGAATAACAGGTAACGGGATACCTTGTGGCGCCGCCGGGCCATAGACGATGTTAAACGGCACACCGTAAAGCCCATGAGCTCGTAAAAAGTCAGTTACCGAGCTGTCCGGATGTGTCCAATCCCCTTTTAACGTCGCCACATTAGGGCTTCGCAGCAATGAGTAGACAGGATCTTGCCAGATCACACCGATCTTGTTCGCTTTACACGTGACACACCAATCCGCAGTGACATCCACAAACACCACTCGCCCATTATTGACGTGATCTTCAATCGCCGAGTTAGAAAGCTTCTGCCACGCTAAGTCCTCAGGAAGCGGTATCGCCCATTGGTCGGCAGTGACACTACCAAGTAACAGGCCACCAGCTATCAACACTAATGACGCAGTTCCGGATACAGCAAGCGCTTTCTCACCATACACTTTCTTGACTCTTGCCATCATTACAACAAAAGCAGCCACAGCGATAAGTGCAATCCATAGCATCGGTACATGATTTGCCATTAATGAAAGTAGCCAAACGCTGGTTGCCAACATCATTATGCCAAACACTATTTTAACGACATTCATCCACGAGCCAGGCTTTGGTAGTTTCAGCGCGATATTTGGAAACACAGCGACTAAGAGCCAAGGCAGTGCCATACCCAATGCTAATGCTGTAAAAGTTGCAAATAACGTTAATACGTCGGCACCCAAGGCAAATGCCACGGCCGTTCCTAGAAAAGGCGCGGAGCAAGGCGTCGCAAGCAATGTAGCAAACATACCTTGAACATAGTGACCAACTAGGGAGTTATCACCTTTCGAGGCCAGCCATGTATTGGTACCCGATGATAGACGGATTTCAAACAGCCCTAGCATATTGGCCCCAAACAAAGTGGTGACCAACACCATCAAACCTAAGAACCAGGGGCTTTGAAATTGCACGCCCCAACCAATGGCATTACCTGTTAGCTTGAGCACCAAAATAAAACCAGCGAGAATCCAGAACGACGTTAATATACCAAGTGACGAGGCAACAAACTGAGCGCGAATTTGACGACGCTCGATACCTTGAGCGGCAACAATACTACTTAGCTTCATCCCCAAAACCGGAAGAACGCAAGGCATAATGTTAAGAATTAAACCGCCGAGCAACGCGAATAGAAAAACACTCGTTAGAGACGTGCTCGGCAGCGGTTCAACTATTGCCTCAGCAGTTGCTTGAGTGGTTTCTTCTGCTAGTAAATTGGTGTCTTTGATGGTCACAAACAGCGACTGTTCATCTAACGCCACATCGCCCAGCCAAGTATCAACGATATAGCTCGCGGTGACGATGTTTCCTTCTTGATGCATTCCTTCAAGCTTGAAGCTATAGTCTCGCGTTGCTTCATCGACACCATCCACCAGCACTTGTGGTTGTTGCCAACCCTGACTGTTCTGTAGCTTGATTTGTAGTTTCGATTGGTTCGCATCCCAACTCGCCTGAGTAACATCAATAAACGGCGATGGCTGCGGCACGTTACTCACTGCTTGAGCGTAACTGAACATCACGCCTTCATCGACTGTTAGATCAGAAGGCAAGAACGTCAATTGAATTTGATAGTCGGTCAGCACACAAATCGTCGTACAAGAAGAAAGTGTCAGTACCGCATCAATCGTGACAGGTCTGGACATGTCTTCGACGTGCAGCGTCATGGGGAACAAAGTATCGCCTTTATACCCAAGAGTCTCGATACCTAATAGTTCGAATTTTTGTGGGTGCGGCCATTGCCAATCCACTTTGGATAAATTTTGTGAATTTTGCCAATCAATAGATGGTGCTACGCCGCCCTCACCAGGTGAACGCCAGTAAGTTTTCCAATCTCCGGTTAACTTGACATCCAAATAACCTGTAAGTGTTTTGGCTTGCGGATCTTGTTGACCAGTGAGCACAAAGCGCGTTTGCACTGGAGGATGTTGTGGGTTGGTTAGCCAACCTGTATCAGTAGTTTGAGCTGAAATACTCAGAGAGAGCAAACTCAAAGCAAGCGTCATAAAAAACATGAACGCAAACTGAGTCAGTTTAGTAATTTGATTCATAGTGATTCCTAGTTAAAAGACAAAGGTGCTAAATAACTGACGCTAGTGGTCAGAAAGCACGCTTTTATTCTCGGAACACACAGAAAGTCAGATGGACTCGATACTTACGGCCTATCGGTTCCGTCCAATGTTGCGCACCAATATAGGCACTGCACAACCAAATTGCCGAAGCAAAAAGACCGACAAACAGAACAACAATAAATACATCGAGTTGATGTTGAGAAAACTGAATTAACTTTTCAGACAATTCGCACTTGCTGGTTTCTTTAGTATCAATCGACTTGACGCTCGAACGCTCATCAGTAAGTGAAACCGCGGGCGATTCCGTCTCATATTTCATAGAGCATGACGATGCAAAACCTGAATTTTGCATCAGACACACAACCACCACCCAGCCAATAATCGCCAGTAGCCATTTTGCCCGCTTATGTGGCGTGTGATGTCGTTTAGTCAACAAACTCATAAGAATTCAGATAAAGTAAGAACGAAGAAGATAATACGCGAGTCGTCATAAAGCTCAAGTTGTATCCTCTAAATAGCCTTAAGAGGCTTCACTCGGTAAGCTTTAATCTAGCTTGCCATAAATATATGCCAACTCTGCGACGGTTTTTGCCGAGAACTTCTTCAATAGATTAGCTCGGTGTACTTCAACCGTTCGCATTGCTATGCAAAGTTCGTCAGCAATACGAATGTTGCGCTTTCCTTCAATGATCAAACGCAAAATGTCTTTTTCTCTAGGTGTGAGCGATTCATAAGCCGATTTTGCTGCTGCCATATCGAGGTTTGTGGCAGACTGCGCCTGTCCCTGCAAAATGGCTCGTGCCAGTTCATCGCCTTTGACTGGTTTTTGGAAGAAATTGACCGCCCCAGCATGCAATGCATCGACCGCCATCGGAACATCACCATGCCCTGTCAGATAAATAACGGCTAACGGGCTGTTGGCTTTATTTAAAATTTGGTGCACTTGCTGGCCACGAAGGTTGGGCATTCGGCTATCAAGGATCACGCATCCGGCCTGATGAATGTTCACTTTATCGAGAAAAGATTGCCCATCAGCAAAAGTCGTCACGTTGAAGTCATGCTCTTCCAACATAAAAGCGAGCGAGTCACGCACCGATTCATCATCATCGACTACAAAAACAGGTAGCTGCTTTTCACCGCTGCTCATTGAGTGCTCCTATGCCTAGTTCAGATTAGTTTTGATATGGAAACACAAGCTCAACCAAACAACCATGTGGTGCTATCGAGCTGATGACAAACTCGCCACCATGCATTTCCATCACATCGCGACAAATGGCTAACCCTAGCCCAAGCCCTTCTTCTTTGCTACTCACAAACGCTTGAGTCGGATTCTCTTGCTGCAACCCTGTACCATTGTCTAACACTCGAATAGAGAGTTGACTGATTTGGTAATCGCAATGCAGGGCAATTTTACCTTGATAACCTGATGAGTGATATTTCTCTTGGAACAAAGTACACGCATCAATCGCGTTGCTGATCACATTAACTAAAACCTGTTGTACGCCAACTGCATCGACAAGTAACGGACGAATGTTCCCTTCTGTACTGGCCACAATAGAAATGTTTTGCTTCTGCATCCGAAAATGGAGTAACTCAATCGTGTCATCAATGAGTACTTGAAGATCGCACGACGTTTTGTCGACACTGCGCTTGCGAATCAACGTTCTTAATCGCTGAATAATTGCATCGGCTCTTTCAACTTGGCCCTGTATTTTCTCAAGCACAGGGACAATATCTTCATGAGGGCGCTTTTTGGCCAAGCGAAGTAAACCGCCTTCACTATAGTTGCGAATGGCTGCCAGTGGCTGATTGAGTTCATGGGCAAGACTAGTGCCGATTTCTCCGACAATCGCGACCCTTTGTGAATGTTCTAACTGTTCACTTTTCTCTTTTAATCGCAACGATGTCTGCTCCAACGCTTGCTTACTCTTGCTAAATCGATACTCAAGCCAAAAGTGGTACGCGTTCAACACAATCACAAACATGAACAGCGCCCATGCCCATTCTTGATGACTACGCAGCCAGCGTAGAGCCTCACTCCACCAAGGTTGTTGCAACGGATGGAGATCCAACGCCTGATAAAGTTTGTCGATGCTCAGCAAGCTGACGGGGGACGTCCAACCTGACGCGCCTGCCGCAATAACCGCAGGGTGTTCAGGTGGCATCGCTAACAATACTTGCGCAATCTGTTTGGCGATCTGAGCTGAGCCGCGCTCTGTTTTGGCAAATGACCAGTTAGGATAAAGCGGTGTGGAAACAGCGCATAACGAGCGCTCGTTCGGCTGTTGATTTAAAACTCGATAATTACTCGGTTGTAAAAGCCCTTCACTTAGCATCTGTTCCAATAAACAAGCAGGGACAACGGCCGCTTCCACATTGCCATCACGTAATTGATACAGGTTGGCATCAATAGGAAAACCAAGATAGCGGACATCAGAAAAGAAATCGTTTGGATTAAGCCCCATTTTGACTATTTGATAGCGCATCGTTAGATAACCACCAAACGCTTTTTCTGATACCGCCGCAACAGGACGTCCTGAGACATCTTGCACCGTTTGATAACTTGAATTGGCTCGAACCACAAGCGCCGAACCAATGCCGTAATTCGAGTTTTGTGGTGCTCTGCTGGTTAGCGTTGCCATCCACGACAGCGCGTATTGCCTGCCCAACCGCACTGCCTGACCTGGGTTGGTTAAGATGAAATCCATGGTCTGAAACTTCACCGCTTCGCCCATTTCATCCAAGTTAAGGGGATGAAGGACAAAATGCACATCGGAAATTTGCTGATTGAGCCAATCAATGGTCGGTTGCCATCTCTGCTCAGCATAAAGATGGCCGCGTATCGCTAACACGCCCACTTCGACTTTTTGCTTGGCCTGTGGCTGCTCTGCTTTTTGCTCTTGCATTCCTTGCAGATCTGCTTGTTCAGAAACTGCGCCCTGAGCCAAAGATGCAAAGGCAACTAAGCAAAGAACCCAAAACTGAAGCAACCGTGGCGTTTTGTTCATGATGAGTAGAATCGTTCCTTCGAAAGTAATGGAGCAAGAATAACAGCTACCCTTGGTAAACCACATTTGTTTTAGATCAAGTTTGATCTGGGTATGTGGAAATCCACAATATAAGCCTCGCAGTGCATTTCTCACAATGGAATCAGTCAATTCAAATACAACAAAAAAAGCAGGTGAGTTATGGATTCCACCAAACGTCGCTTTCTCAGCGCGGTCACAGCCGGAGCCGCGTTAATTCCAGTCGCTGGCATTGGCACGGCAACTGCGGGAAACATTATTCGAAATAACCAGTCCGCTGACCGAAAAGGACAAGTCGGGAAGCGTTATGCCATGGTGATAGATTTGCGTAAATGTGTCGGATGCCAGGCTTGCACTGTGGGTTGCAGCATCGAGAACCAAGCGCCAATCGGTCAATTCCGAACCACCGTAAAGCAATACGAAGTTACGTTAGATGATGGCTCTACAGCCACGCGAGAAGCAAAAGCCTTTATGCTACCGCGCCTTTGTAACCACTGCGACAACCCGCCTTGCGTGGCAGTGTGTCCGGTTCAAGCAACCTTTCAGCGCGAAGATGGCATTGTCATGGTGGATAACAGTCGCTGCGTAGCGTGTGCGTATTGTGTACAAGCTTGCCCTTACGATGCTCGCTTTATCAATGAAGACACCCTCACCGCAGATAAATGTACCTTCTGTGCTCACCGTCTAGAACAAGGTCTATTGCCTGCCTGCGTGGAAACCTGTGTTGGCGGTGCACGTGTAATTGGTGATTTGAATGATCCATCAAGTGAAGTCCGCCACTTAATTGCGAAGCACCAAGACAATATCAAAGTGCTAAAACCCAATGAAGGCACCAAGCCTCACGTGTTTTACATCGGCATGGATGAACGCTTCACCAGCCACATCGACGGACAACCTGCTATTTACGACCCACAGGGAGAGCGCGCATGAACATCACCGAAGTGTTAGTCCAACCTCAAGCGATGGCTTGGCTCCCGTGGGCGGTGCAATATTTCTTCTACATCGGTTCGGCTTATGCGGCTGCTGTTTTATTCCTAATCGCCCTATTATTTGAAAAACACACCAGTCACAGACTGCGCGCTGCGCTTGTTCTGACGCTGGCCATCGGCGCCATCGTGGGGCCATTAGCGTTAACTGGCGACCTTCACCAACCGGGACGCGCATGGCATTTTTACGCACACATCACTCCGTGGTCATGGATGTCTTTAGGGTCGCTTTTCTTGCCTGTTTTCTCAGGTTTAGCGGTAGTGACTGCATGGCTGTATCTCCGCGAGGATCTGATCAACTTACGTAATCAGCCAGGGAAAGTACTGCCTCTAATTTCAAAGCTGTCACTGGGTGACTGGGCGCTCTCTCGTAGAGTCATGCTTATGGTATCTGTTATCACGGTGCTATCAGGCATCACCATTGCAGTCTACACAGGCGCTGAAATTGCAGTCGTTCAATCGCGCCCTTTATGGCACCAACCCGCGTCACCAATTCTTTGGTTTGTCACTGCATTTATGGGCGCGGTCGGATTTTCTCTGTTGATTTGGCTCTTGCTGCCTAGTCAGTCAAAGACGCTGACATCTGGCGATACTAATTTACTTAAAAAATCAGTGGTTACCAGCGGTGTATTAACGCTGATACTGCTACCGATTTGGGCATCCAACAATTCCGCATTTTCGCTCTATTCTAGCGAACAATGGATGCACAACATTGCCCTGCTCACTTTTGTCGTTTTAGGTTGTGTTTTGCTCGCTTTCATCTTCTTTCGCGATACCAAAAAGTCCACATCAGCCAGATTTCGTCACGTCATAGGGCTCGGTTTTGTGTCTGCTGCCGCACTGGCAAGTGCATGGCTGATTCGCTGGTTTACCATCATGGAAGTGCAAACCATCGCCAAGTTCGATGCAGGGCTGTATCCATACCAACTCACTATGGATGGAAATGGCTGGATAGGCATTATCGGCATGCTCGGATTATGGCTTGCACTGGCACTGCTCAGTTCGGAGCTGGTTCAGCCAAAACAAAAGATCGAAGTAAAAGCCTCATCACTCACCTTAACTGAACGCTAATCAAAGAGGATTTCATCATGGATAACAAACGCCGTCAGTTTTTGAAATCAGGCATTGCAGTGGGTGGGCTTGGCGCATTCGCTGCGGGTTACGCCACCACCACCAAACACATGGTCGAAGGTGCGCTCGAAGGCACTGCGGGAGAAAAAACGCGTGATATTCACCACGGTAACTCGCTTGAACCAGAGTACACGGTCAACAGCAAAGGCAACCTAATCCCTAATCCAAATCAGCGCGTTGCGCCATCGATGTGCTTTGGTTGTTGGTCACTGTGCGGATTGCGTGTACGCATTGATAACCGCAGCGACGATATTTTGCGTATTACTGGCAACCCATATCACCCACTCTCTCATCAGCAACACATTCCGTTCGAAACGCCAGTCAAAGATGCTTATTTAAGTTTGGCAGGAGAAGCGGGCCTTGACGGTCGTTCAACAGCATGCGCACGTGGCAATGGGATGTTAGAAATTCGCAACAGCCCGTACCGCATTACTCAGCCACTGAAACGAGTTGGAAAACGCGGCGAAGGAAAATGGATTCCGATCAGTTACGAACAACTGATAGAAGAAGTCGTCGAGGGCGGTGATTTATTTGGTGAAGGTCATGTTGATGGCTTACGCGACATTCGCGATTTAACAACGCCCGTTGATCCTGAAAACCCAGAATATGGACCGAAAGCCAACCAACTGTTAATGACCAACGCCGGTAACGAAGGCCGAGACGACATATTCAAACGCTTCGCGTTCAACAGCTATGGTACGCGTAACTTTGGGCATCATGGCTCTTACTGCGGCTACGCATTTCGTGCTGGCAGCGGCGCATTTATGAACGATTTAGATAAGAACGCGCACTTGAAGCCAGACTTTGATAACGCGGAATACATCATCTTCATCGGTATGTCACCAGCTCAAGCGGGTAACCCTTTTAAGCGTCAGGCGCGCCAACTCGCCAATGCGCGAACAGAAGGTAGCTTGGAATACACAATCGTCACGCCAAGTTTGCCTGCGGGTTCATCGAGCTTGGCCGCCGGTGACAACAACCGCTGGATACCAATCAAACCGGGCACCGACTCTGCCCTCGTGCTTGGCATGATCCAATGGATTATCGAAAACCAACGCTACAACAAAACCTTCTTGGCGCAGCCGGGGGCAAACGCGATGAAACGAGCCGGCACCGCGCACTGGTGTAATGCTACGCATCTCGTGATAAGCGATAATCAGCACCCGAGAAACGGCACGTTTTTACGCGCGTCGGACTTGAATCTGCCATTCGAGGGCGAAGCGTTGTCTGACTCCGACCCGTACGTCATCGTGGATGAGCAAAGCGGCGAATTTGGTGTTCATACCCAAGCTGAGGAAGCAGCACTGTTTGTCGATAAAACGGTTTCGCTTGCATCGGGCGAAGTGCGCGTAAAATCGTCTCTACAAAGACTCAAAGAAGAGGCGTTCAAATACAGTCTTGAGTTCTACAGCCAACAATGTGAAATCCCTGTCGAACAAGTTGTTGAACTAGCAAAGCGCTTCACCAGTCACGGAACAAAAGCGGTGGTCGATACCCACGGTGGCAACATGCACACCAATGGGTTCTATAACTCGTTTACCATCATGATGCTCAATGCGTTGATTGGTAACATAAATATGAAAGGCGGCGCGATGGCCAAAGCGGGTGGCTACCCAACTTCCGCTGCGGGTCCTCGTTACGACTTCACCAAATTTGCTGGCAAAGTCGGCCCGAAAGGCGTCTTTTTGTCGCGCAGTAAATTCCCCTACCACAAAACCAGCGAATACAAACGTCGCGTTGAGGCAGGTGAATCACCTTACCCAACTCGCGCCCCTTGGTATCCGTTTGCCGCGCCACTGCTGACAGAGCACCTATCTGCGGCTATTGATGGGTATCCATACCGCGTTAAAGCGTGGATCAATCACATGGCGAACCCAATGTATGGTGTACCCGGCTTGAAAGCGCTGCTGGAAGACAAGCTTAAAGATCCAAAGCAGCTCGGTTTGATTGTGTCTGTTGATGCGTTCATTAACGAAACCACCGCATTGTCGGATTATATTGTGCCGGACACGGTCACCTACGAAAGCTGGGGTATGGCAACGCCTTGGCACGACGTTCCGGTGAAAACCATCACCGCTCGCTGGCCGATTGTGGAAGCGCGAACAGAGAAAACCGCCGATGGTCGTTCAATTTGCTTAGAAAACTTTTTGATTGATGTCGCCAAGAAAATGCAACTAGGCGGCTTTGGTGACAACGCGATTCAAGATGCGCAAGGGAATTGGCACGCTCTCCACAGCGCTGAAGATTTCTACTTACGTTCCGCGGCAAACTTGGCTTATGTGAAAGGCGGGGTGCCTGAAGTTTCGGCAGAAGACATTGCGTGGTCCGGCCTAGAGCGTTTAATGCCAGCCATGCAGAAGACGCTGACAGCGGATGAGATGAAACGTGTGGCGTTTATTTTTGCTCGCGGTGGACGTTTTGAAAATGCAACCGAAGCGTATCAAGGTGAGCAAATGAAGCACAAATGGACACGACCTGTCGCGATATGGAATGAACGTGTCGGCAGCGCAAGAAACACCATGACCGGTGATTTCTACACGGGTTGCCCAACATGGCATCCACAAAAACTGGCCGATGGCACACCAATGGAAGACCAGTTCCCAAGCTCAGAATGGCCTTTCAGCCTGACGAACTTTAAATCCAACATTCACAGTGCGGTATCCAATCTATCGCCAAGGTTGAACTCGATTAAAGGCGTAAACCCAGTGTACATCCATCCAATCGATGCCGAGCGCGCAGGCATTAAAACGGGTGATGAGTTTGTTATCGAGACGCCATCTGCAAGCACCAAAGCACTTGCGATGATAGTCAGCGGGATTCGCCCTAGCACACTCGGATTTGAACATGGGTTTGGTCATACCGAGCTAGGACAACGCTCGCACTGGATCGGCGATAAACAACAACCCGTAAAAACGCGCAGCCAAGATGGCGTCAACATTAACGACATTGGCTTAATTGATCCTACCCGAGAAGGTAAAGGTGTATTGTTGGATTGGGTAGTGGGCGCGGCGGCACGTCAGTCCCTGCCGGCCAAAATCCGCAAAGCGTAACGCCGCACGTTAAGACGTCTCTACCACTTAGAGCTGCCGATTTGTGCAGCTCTTCACCACTTTGTTTTTATCGCTTATAGAACAACCAATAAAAACAAATACGGCCATTTACACTTATTAAATATGTGGAAATCCACAATACCTTTCATTATTGACAAGGCCGACAATATCGTCCAAGTGACTACCAAGTAGCACTTAGACATATTAATAAAAATTAAAGTGAGTCAGCATGTCAAAAATTCTTCCAGTGGTGGTGGCCTGTTTGTTAGCAACCACTATGGGCGCAAGCGCCTCGTCTATTCCGGAAAAAGCCAGCGTATGTAGCGGTTGTCACGGCCAAGATGGCATGGGACAGCCAAATATCGCGCCGATGATCGCTGGTTTAAACGCGAATTATCTCAACACTCAAATCGAACTATTCCTTAGTGGCGAACGCCAAAATGTGGTCATGCAAGGCATGGCGAAGGAACTCAGCGATCCCGCAGACCGTAAGGAAGTTATGGAGTACTTTGCTAACCTCCCGAGCTATGGGTTCACGAATCCAGAACAACGCGGCGACCAAGCTGATATTCGTAACCCGTATCGTAAGTTAATTTTCCAAGGCGATTGGGATAGAAACATTCCAGCTTGCGCAACTTGTCATGGAGCCAGCGGTATGGGCGTCGACAAGTTCCCTCGCCTCGCAAGCCAACATGCTGATTACTTAAAAACGCAATTGATGGCATGGAAAAACGGCACTCGCAGTGGTGACCCGCTCAATATGATGGGGACCATCGCAAAAAATCTCACTGACAAAGAGATCGAAAATCTTGCTTACTACTTTGCCTCATTACGTTACTAGGAGCAGTCATGAAATGTTTCTATTCTTTGTTCGCACTGCCTTTCATTTCTACGCTCGTATTAGCTAACGATCTGTTACCGGACCGCCAGAAAGAGCTACCTGCGATAGAAAAAGAAAAGCACGGTGAATACTTAAAACCGCGTGATCTCAGCACAACCCCAAACACCGCATTTGGTGAGCAAGTAAAACGCGGTTACTCGCTCTTTGTTAACTCACAACAAATGCGCGGAAAATACGTTGGCAACGAACAAAACTGTGTGAACTGCCATATGGAGGCAGGACGAAAAGCAAACGCTGCGCCACTGTGGGCAGCTTACATGGCATACCCGGCATATCGTAAGAAAAACGATCGCGTAAACAGCTATGCTGACCGTATCCAAGGTTGTTTCGAGTATTCCATGAACGGTAAAGCGCCCGCTTACGATTCGACAGAAATTGTTGCCCTTAGTGCTTACGCCTACTGGTTAGCGATGGGCGGCTTGCTTGACAAACATGGTATGGCGGATGAACCCATTCCAGAGCTAGACGCAAAAGCGTTGCAAATTGGTGGAAAAGCAAAAGACTTTCCGTTGCCCGAAGCCATCGCACAAGCATTACCAGTTGAAAAGCGAGGTAATCTCTCTGGGCGTGGCTACCCAAAAATCGCCGCCCCTGAGCAAGAACCATCAATAGAGCGAGGCGCATTGGTCTACGAAAAGAGCTGTGAAACTTGCCATCGCGCCGACGGTTCAGGCATCAAAGACACCAACGACCATTCATACATTCCACCACTTTGGGGCGAATATGCGTATAACTGGGGCGCAGGCATGCACCGGATTAACACTGCAGCCTATTTTATTTACGAAAACATGCCGCTTGGGAAAAGTGTGCAGCTGACAGAGCAAGAAGCTTGGGATGTCGCAGCATACGTCAACAGCCATGAGCGTCCACAAGATCCTCGATTCAAAGGCAATGTCACCGCAAACGCGGAGAAATATCACCAGCACCAAGGCTATTACGGCAAAACGCTCAACGGTACGCAAGTCGGCTCCAATGCCTTTAAGAGCGGAACGGTCAAGTAAAGTACAACTAAGCACCTTAAATAAAATGCTCTTTTTCCCTGCTCAGATTATCTGGGCAGGGTTACTTACCCTTAAAAACAAGTAATTACCCCCTCCAATAAACCAAGCAACATCATATTACTTTCGGCTTCCAACATACTCATCTTCGCCGTAAAATCTTGTACCAAACGCGACTTCGTTTATGTCTTAGATCTCCCATATGCTCTAATGCCAAAAGTAAGAAACTCGTAAACTCCTGAATCAAAACAAGCGTGCCCAGTGAAAAAAGAGTATTCTTAAAGCAAATGAATCTAAAACCTACCCGATGAGTATTCAACCTAATTCCCGTCAGTTAATTTCATGCGAAGAGTGCGGCCTTGTTGTTCGCATTCCCGATATCGAACAGGGGCAAAAAGCACAATGTCCTCGATGTTCGCATTCGCTGACTAAAGTGAATGCCAAGCCTTACCAAAGCGTGATCGCCATATCATCGGCATGTTTGATCATGTTAGTGCTAAGCATTTCTTTCCCTTTTATGTCGTTCAGCGTGCAAGGGTTGTCGCAAGAAATCACCTTGTTGCACGCTGCCAAAATGCTGGCTGAGTTTCAAAATGTGCTTTTGGGTGTGCTGCTACTCGCAACAGTTATCGTTTTGCCTGCAATCTATGTTGGTCTCATTCTCTTTCTTCACCTTGAAGCATTAAAAGCACGTAAACATACCCCCTCTAGAAAGCAGCAACGAATGGCAAAAGTTTTATGCCGTCTTCTGTTTCGAGTCGAACCCTGGTTAATGGTGGATGTCTTTTTGATTGGCGTGTTGGTCAGCTTAATTAAAATCGCTTCCCTCGCAGACATAGGTATGGGCACTTCATTCTGGGCGTTTTGTGTATATACCGTTCTGGTAGTCAAATGCATATCAATGGTCGACAAAAGCTGGCTCTGGGGGCACTTTATTCCAGCTATCGAGCTATCTGATGTAAAAGAGGGTGATACGCACCATAACCACAACCATATTGGTTGTCATACGTGTCACCAGCTCAACCCTATTGAAGCTAAAAAACACCAACACTGCATTCGTTGTAAAAGCCCTATTCACAAATACAACCCCGCAGACAATTTACAAAAAGCTTGGGCGCTTTTGTTTGCTTCAGTCATTTTCTATATCCCTGCGAACCTCTACCCTATGATGTACACCGTAAGCCTTGGACATGCAGAAGGTTCAACTATCATGGAGGGGGTAATATTGCTTTGGCATTTAGGTTCTTACCCTATTGCGATGGTAATTTTCTTTGCTAGCGTATTTATTCCAATGGCGAAAATGCTGGCACTCGCGTGGCTGTATTACAATGCGCAAAAAGCGCGATATCTTCCGCACGAAGAGAGTATTTCACGCTTAAAGATCTACCGCATAACTGAGTTTATTGGTCGTTGGTCCATGATCGATATCTTCGTCGTCGCGATCTTAGTTGCACTGGTTCAGCTGCAAAACTTAATGGCGATTTATCCAGGTCCTGCTGCGCTCTCTTTCGCGGCAGTGGTCATTTTTACTATGCTTTCTGCAATGATATTTGACTCACGTTTGTTGTGGCAATTGCCACAAAACGAAGTGCAGGAGCCGATTTCTGACAACTTAAACGAGAAAGCCAAATATGAGTGATGAGAACAACGTAACCGCTCAAATAAAACCGCAAAAGCAGATTTCTGCGATATGGATTGTCCCGATCCTTGCGCTAGCCATGGGAGCGTGGATGCTGTTCCAATATATCAACAGTACAGGCCCACAAATTACTCTCCAACTGCCAACCGCAGATGGGATTGAGGTTGGCAAAACCGAAATCCGAGCATTGAATGTAAAAGTCGGACTGATTACTGAAGTCACTCTCAGTGAAAATTACGATCACATCATCGCTAAGGCACAAATGAACAAGGATGCAGAACGCATGCTGCGAGATGACACCATGTTTTGGGTGGTGAAGCCTCGTATTGGCCGTGATGGCGTTTCAGGTTTAGAGACCTTGCTCTCTGGCGCTTATATCCAACTTCAGCCGGGTAAATCTAAAATAGAGAAAGAGCGCTTTACGGTCTTAGATGTTCCCCCAGTGGCCTCTCCTGATGCAGAGGGGTTACGCCTTGTGTTAACACACCGCGAGGCTGGTAAGCTAGGCGTTGGTGACCCCGTCATTTATAAAGGCTTTACGGTTGGTCGTGTAGAGAAAACTAGCTTTGATGTTGACACTCGCAAAGCGTTATACCAACTCTTTATTTTCAAGCCTTATGACAGCTTAGTGCGCACTCGTACCAAGTTCTGGCTGAATTCTGGCGTAGATTTACAGCTCAATGCTGAAGGGTTCGAAGTCAAGTTTGGCTCATTAGAGAGCATGCTAACGGGTGGTGTTACCTTCGATACCGTTCCAGGTCTTGAATCCGGTGAACAGCTCACTGAAAATATGGTCAACTTCCGCTTGTACGATGATATTAAACAACTTCGAGAAGGCATGTACGATGATTATATTGAATTCGTTATGCTTTTTGATGAATCGGTACGAGGACTTAAACGTAAGGCACCTGTCGAATATCGAGGCTTGAGAATTGGTACTGTGATGCGTGTACCAATGCGACTTCCAACCCCAGAAGAGAACTTTTCTGCGAAAAAAATCCCTGTATTGGTACGTATCGAGCTCGGCCGTGTTTATGGCGATTTCCAATCCCAATCTTTACCAATGTTAAAAGATAAATTGAAGAGTGAGTTTGCTAAAGGCCTACGTGGTACTTTAAAAACAGGTAACTTATTAACAGGCGCACTGTATGTTGACGCCGACTTCTATCCAAACGACGAGCCTTACGTACCGAGTAAGTTTGCTGATTTAGATGTTTTCCCAACTATGCGTGGTGGTTTTGCGCAGGTTCAGCGCCAAGTGAACGACTTCCTAAATAAGATTAATAACTTACCAATGGAAGAAACACTAGACTCTCTCAATTCAACGTTAAAAACGTCCGAAAAAACGTTAGCTTCAGCAGAACGCGTGGCGGACAGTATTGATAAACTTTTGAATCAAAAAGAGACGCAAGAGATCCCAACAGATATTCGCCAAAGCTTACAGCAATTACAAAAAACACTCGATGGTTATGGGCCCAACTCAACCATGTACAGCGAAATGGAAGCCACGCTAAAAGAATTAGAAAGCGTGATGACAGAGTTTAAACCCGTACTTAAACAGCTAAACGAAAAGCCAAACTCTCTCGTGTTTGGAGAAGATGAAACCAGTGACCCAATACCAGTTAAAGGCAAAAACTAATGAAACGAGTATTCTTTCTGTCTATCGCGCTATTTGTCGGTCTAACGGGTTGCAGTAGCGCTCCGCAAACTAAAGGAGCTATGTACCTTCTACCTAAGGCGGAACCAGTGACGCTGAGCTCTTCTGATATCGCTCAGCGCCCAACTTTAGTTGTTCGTCCAGTGACATTGGCGAGTTATTTGAATGATAATGGCATTGTTTATCGAACCTCTGAGACCCAAGTTATTCAGGCGAAGCACAATCAATGGGCGCACAGTATTTCTGAGCAAATCACTCAGAGAGTCGTCGCGGAACTACGTCACAAGCAAAGTCATTACTGGCCGACTGAAATGAATAATCTGTTGGATCAAAGCGGTGAAGCCAAACTCCAGCTTACGTTAAATAAATTTAATGGCAGCTACAAAGGTAATATCGAAATTGAGGGGGAATGGTTACTCATTAATGCCGAAGGTAAGGTAGAAAACAGCGCGCCAATACAAATCTCTCAGCTGCTTCAAGATGAGGGCTATGAAGCGCTCGTCAACGCTTTATCCATAGGCTTAGAAAGCCTAACCTCAGACATTGCCAAACAACTCTAAGTCAATGTTAATTACAGGGAAGCAAGTTGCTTCCCTTTTTTATGCAGAGTGTAGCGACTTCTACTAAGCTGAAAGCTGACGAAAAGCCGAAAAGGAAATTGGATGAAACCATGTAACCTGCTATCACTCTCCTCACTCATTCTTGTATTACCTACATCAGTAGCGCTCTCAGCCGAGACACAAGAATCTCGTTGGCGAAATAGCATAGAAGTGTACATGCTAGGACTGAATATCCACGGGGATACCAGTATTGGTCGCTTTTCATCAGAGGTGGATGTCGATCCTAAGTTTATCGTAGACCACCTCGATATTGGGGCGATGTTGCGATTCGAGAGTATTTACCAAAGTAAGTGGGGCTACTACATAGATTATAGTTTCATGAACTTAAGTGGTGATGTTAATAATATCAAGGGCGCTCTGACTAACGCTCGTTATCGTGCGGACATCGAAATACGGCAAGGTGTTCTAGAAGCAAAGGCATTCCAACGCGAACAATATTCATTTGGTAAACTGGATTATATGTTTGGATTACGTTGGTGGGACAATGACATCACCGGCAAGCTGTATCGTAATAACAACCGGGTACTAGAAGATAGACTGTCATTACAAGAAGATTGGGTCGATTTTTTAGTTGGCTTGCGACTCATTGATGAATTGAGCGAAAACTGGCGATTTCATGCCAGCATCGACGCCGGACTTGGCAACGATACTCACTTCACTTATGCCATTCAAACTGGTGTTCGTTATAGCTTTAACGAATGGTCTGATCTCAACTTAGCTTACAAGTCGACCTGGGTCGATTACAAAAATGAAGAGGTATTTGAATATGATACGGCTTCTCAAGGGCTTTTAGTCGGACTTGGCTTTTACTTTTGATTAGGTTGAACCCTAGCCTATATTCAAGCGTTGTAACTTGTACCAACTCTAGGTACACGTCTAGTGCCACGTTACAGATGCTTAAATAAGGCAAATTGATCTTCATCAGACTATAAATTGCTCTTCGGTGCTACTCTCTGTCACAAAATATAAAACCCCACTCTATGACCTCATATAGGTCTTGTTGATAAGGTTCCCGAATAGCAATGTCGATTAACATTTCCGATTTAACCACCGCCCTAAATAAGGTGGAGCATATTCATAAAGTGCAGCTTGAAAACGTACATCAGTTCTTCAAAGCAAACGAAGCTTTCTCGTTGCAAACATTCAGCCAGCTGATATCAAGCGACTCGCTTGATGATCGATTTAAAACCATCGATAAAGCGTTCTCTTTGCTTGGTGATGCAAAAACCTACCTTTTAGAAGCGTCTTACCTTATTAAGTAAAAAAGAAAGCCCCGATAAAATTCATTACCGGGGCTATCATTTTCTATCTAAACTACTGATTTACAATTTGTAACGATCATCAATTACCGTTAATTCTGGGAAGGTTTTACCCTCGTCCATCGCTTCTTCTGTCTCTTCTTTTACTTGGTTATCAATCCAGAAATTACCGATATCCATTGGATGAAGCACCCATTCTGTCGCTTTTGTCATGCCATTTTTAGGAATTTTAACCCAGCGCCAATGAGCAACTCGAGAATAAGGCACCATGTAGCCAGGAACGATGATATTCGCTTTGCTGACATAGTTTTGGATTTGATGCGACAAGTCGTAACGCTTCTCCTGATCAAACTCAGAATCATACGCTTCAATTAACTTGTCTAGCTCAGGGCTGCTGTAATTGGTGTGAGCATTCGTTTGTGGTCGATTTGCATTATCCGAGTGTAGGTATTCCCAATACGCAGGGATCTCACCAGAGCCCATATTCAAAAACGCTAGCTGATGCTTTTTCTCAAGAATGTATTTAAACGCAGATGAGCCATCCACCAAGTTTAACGTGAACTCAAGACCAGCAAGTTTCGCTTGCTCTTTCAGGTATGCAATACGCGGTGTCCAAGAGTTGTATCCGTAGGTGATAGCAAAGCTCAAGCGTTGGCCCTTGTCGTTAACACGAATACCATCTGCGCCCACTTTATCAAAGCCCGCTTTTTCGAAGTGTTTAACCGCCGCATCAGCATCAAACTTTGGCGGTGTATTGCTAGGATCATCGTATTCGCCATGACCAAAGCCGAGTCCATGCGGTTTACGTGAATAATCTCCACGCATGATGTTTTCAATCATGCCGTCATAGTCAGTGGCTGCCATAACACCTTTACGCACTTCTAGGTTATCCAACATAGGCATCGCTGTGTTCATCCAAAGACCACCAGCTCCTTGCGGTGCTTCGTTAAAGCCCCAGTACTTTTGGATATAGCCTTTTTTGTACACATCACTATTGGTTTTGTCATGCCAAAAGCTTGGTAGCACCATCTCAAAGTAGTCTAAGTTGCCTTTCTCAAAGTGCTTCATGGCAATATCAGGATCGCGAATTACCTTAATGCGAACCTTTTCAACGTTATAACGGTTTTTATAGTAGCGGTTGTTGTATCCCCACCAATCTTCACCGACATGTTTGAATGTCACGCTCTTACCTTTCTTCACTTGATCAATGTAGTAAGGCGCTGCGGTTGGCTCAGATTTAAAGTTAAACTTTCTGACGAAGTTATCAGGCATGCCATCGTTATTTGCGTCCTTTTCTCCTTCAAAGAAGTGTTCAGGACGAGGCTGAAAACCATTACTTGGCATGTTAATCATAACCATAAGTGAGTCATGACTTTGAGCTACAGCAAGATTGACTTTGATCGTGTAGTCATCAATTTTTTCAACACTCACAATACTGTTTGTGAAGAAGTCGTTATACCACGGGTCGATAATGTCTTTTGACGTGTAGTACTTCATCATAAAGACGTAATCATCTGCTGTAATTTTTTCACCATCTGACCACTCGGCCGTTTCGTCGAGTTTAAAGAATACGGTTTTGTTGTCTTCTCCAAATGCCCATGACTTAGCAAGTTGAGGGATCCATTTGCCAGTATTTGGATGACGCTGAGCCAGTTTTGGTGAACCATCCATTAAGTATTGGCGCAAACCTGAGTTCGCATCTGGACCAACACTTCGTAATGTTTGCGGAAAGCTCTGAATGTAAGTGCGATAGGTGCCACCTCGTACCGCTTCTTCAGAGGCAAATAGAGGTTCGTTGTTGTTTGAAATCCATTCGATATCAGCTGGCAATTCTGCCGCACTCAGTTGAAAACTGGCAGCGGTCAGTGTTGCTAGTACTGAAAATGGCAGTTTTTTAGTCATGTTTCTTCCTTGTTGTGTTTGCGCACTAAGGTCGTAACAAGGAAGACAGCGTGTGAAAGCTCACAGAAAGCTGCGATTTAAAATACGCAGATAGGAAATAATAGGAACGTAATATGAAGTGACGTCCTGCCAGCTTCTATATTAATTTCAAAGAGTTTCACTAGGTCATCCTAGACCTTACAACGCAGTGAATGCATCTTCGCCATAGTATTCTTTAGATATTTGTAACGCAAGCCATCAATAACACATGATTGCATTTTCGAGGCATCACAGTGAGTTATGTTACAAAAGTGTGATCAGCATAGTACCAAGCCCTACTTTACTCAGAATAAACCGCAGAACCTTTATCTCTATTGGCCCCGATATACCAGTTACAGCGAGTAAATGATCAGACATAGCTGGTTAAAAGGAATGGTTGTTTACCGCGATCAGTATTTTCACTCGATATAAAAAGTGAGGCATCTTAGCCTCACTTTTCTCCATACAATCGAGACAGTGCTTACATTTTAGATAAGCTCTCATTGATCGACTTCAGCACTTCTGCAGGATTTGACGCTTGAGTGATAGGGCGACCAATCACAAGATAATCTGAACCTGATTGGATAGCGTCTACTGGCGTCATGATACGGCGTTGGTCACCTTGTTCTGAACCAGCAGGTCGAATACCAGGGGTCACTAATTTAAATTCTTGGCCTAGTTCGCTCTTCAGTAGTGAGGACTCTTGCGCTGAACATACGACACCATCTAAGCCCGCGTTTTTGGTCAAGGTTGCTAGACGAATCACTTGCTCCTGAGGCGCAACATTCAAACCAATACCAGCTAAATCACTTTGTTCCATACTGGTTAGTACCGTTACACCGATAAGAAGTGGACGATCTTTACCATATGGCTCAAGAATTTCACGTGATGCCGTCATCATACGCTCACCACCGCTCGCGTGTACGTTCACCATCCATACACCCATTTCAGCCGCAGCGCGAACTGCTTTCGAACAGGTGTTTGGAATATCGTGAAATTTTAAATCTAGGAATACCGAGAAACCACGTTTATGGAGTTCACGTACAAAATCAGGACCAAATAGCGTAAACATCTCCTTGCCAACTTTTAGTCGGCATGACGCAGGATCAATTCTATCTACAAACGCAAGTGCATCTGCTTGGTTATCATAATCCAGTGCGACAATAACTTTTTGGTCGATCATTTCATCTCCTAACTGTTTTGGTTCTTATTAAATAAAAAGTTAAAAAAATGCAGCGGACAGAAACTCTGCCAGCTGCATTAAGAATTATTCACCATCCAATCCGCGGATTGGCTTGATCGTCCCCCATCCTTTACAGGACGGACAATGCCAATAAAGGGAATGGGTAGAAAATCCACACTTCCGGCATCGGTAATGCGGTTTCACTTTTAACTGTTCACCCACCATCGCTTGTAGTGTTGATAGGCTGTCTTTCGCTCGACCATCTTCTGCTTCTGCAATGTGGTAGTCAATTAAACGGTAGAAGCCCTTCATGGTTGGGTTTTTCAGCAATTGTTTCGTCAGTAACTCTTGAGCAGCCCCAACGTTCTCGTGATGAGCAACTAATTGAGCCAACATCAACTCGGCTGATACGCCTGCTTTCTTATCAATACAAGCTCTCAGAAACTCGACAAGTTCATCTTCCTGACCCAGATGATGATAGCATTCTGCAATAGTTGGCAAGACATCACTGATAAAGTCTTTATCTTGCTCAAGTACCCCCGTCAGATATTTGATGGTGTGCTTATAGTCTTCAGACTCTAGGTAAATTCGTCCCAAAGCAATACTTGCTCGAACACACTTCGGGTCTTCCGCTAACGCTTTTTTAAAATGCTGTATTGCCTTATTAGTATTCCCATCAGCTTGGTCGAGCATGGCTATTTCACACCAAAAATGGGCAATATTTGCACGCATCCTTGAGCGTTTATTACCTAACTTAGCCAATTGGTTCGCGTAATAAATCGCCTTTTCCCATTCTCGTGTTTGCTGATAAATGGTCACTAATTGTTGAAGAGCCGCCTCTTTGTAATCTGGCTCTTCGACTAACTGTTCGAAGATTTTCTCTGCACGATCAAGAAAACCAGAGACCATGTAGTCTTTCGCTAACTGTTGAAGGGCGAGGTTCTTTTGGTCCAGTGTTAAGCCTGAACGAGAAATAAGATTTTGGTGAATTCTGATTGCGCGGTCGACTTCACCACGAGACCGGAACAGGTTACCCAACGCAAGGTGAGTATCGATGGTCTCGTTATCAACTTGGAGCAATTCAATAAAGTGATCGACAGCCTTATCTGATTGGTCAGAGAGCAGCAGATTAAGACCCGTCATATACTGACGAGAGATTTGATGAGATTGCTTCTGCTTGTCTTGCTGAGCGCTGCGATGCCCCATATACCAGCCATACGCAGCAGCTATAGGCAACAACAAGAAGAGTAGTTCAAGCATTAAAGTTAAGCCTTATCCTTATGCCTGTTTTTCAATGGCTGGCTTATCAGCAGCGTTGTTTGATTCAGTTGGTTCGTACTTTTTCAGTTTTTTCTTTAAACGACGGACCTGTAGCTGAGTTTTCAGTTGGATGCTACCAAATATAACCCACGCTAAAGCAAAGCCAACCACAAATACTACACCTAATAGCGTAGATAAGTGGAACTCTCCTTTTGCTAGAAGATAGTTAAAAGTCACGAGCTCTTGGTTTTGGGAACCTAACGCCAATGCAATTAAAAAGAGAGCTAAAACAGCAACGATTTTTATAATTTTCATGTTACATCACCCTTCTAGGAGTAAGTCGGTAAGATTATGCAGGAAAATGCTTCTTCAGACTACGTATATTAGCAATAATCTATACCCAAGTAACCTCAAGATGCTTAGTTTGTAGACATGCTTAGAAGTTAAAGTTATTTGGGTATAGAAAACAGCTGAATCCACAATTAGATTAGTAAACGATCTTGGATGTATGACTAACTTGGATACATTACAAAAAAGCGGCATACACAAACGTATGCCGCTTTTTTCAAACTAATAAGAGTGCATTAACCAATATTTACACGCTCACGAAGTTCTTTACCAGGTTTGAAATGTGGAACGTATTTACCTTCCAATTCCACTTTATCGCCCGTTTTAGGGTTACGACCTACGCGAGGCTCGCGGTAATGAAGAGAAAAACTACCAAAGCCACGGATCTCGATACGGTCACCGCTCTCTAGTGTAGAGGCCATGTGCTCTAAAATATCTTTTACAGCATCCTCTACCTCTTTCGCTGATAAGTGTGTTTGCTCAGCGCAGAGTCTTTCAATCAGTTCAGACTTAGTCATAGTTGCCCTCTTTGAGTATCTTTATCACTTATTATAGTAAGTAATACTAATTCCAACAAACACTTGCTGACAATTCTAGACAAATTTTATGCAAAATGCGCAATGAAGAAATGCCTTTTATTAAGATAGTTTACTGTCATTAGTATTACTACTTAAATATGACCAAATATAAAAAAGGAGCCTTGCGGCTCCTTTTTTGCTTAAGCGAGTATATTATTCGCCTTTAGCAGCTTTGAAAGCGTCAGCCATTGCGTTACCGAATGCATTGTCATCTTGCTTGTTGATAGATGCCATTGCTTCTTGCTCGTCAGCTTCGTCTTTAGCTTTGATAGATAGGTTGATTACGCGGTTCTTACGGTCTACACCTGTGAACTTCGCTTCAACAACATCACCAGCGCTTAGGATTAGAGAAGCATCTTCTACGCGATCGCGTGATACTTCAGAAGCACGGATGTAACCTTCAACGCCTTCTGCGATTTCAACAGTAGCGCCTTTAGCGTCAACAGCAGTTACAGTAGCGTTAACTAGAACACCTTTCTTGTTGTCAGCAACGTAAGCATTGAATGGGTCATTTTCCATTTGCTTGATGCCTAGAGAGATGCGCTCACGCTCAGCGTCTACTGCTAGAACAACTGCAGAGATCTCGTCGCCTTTCTTGTACTCACGTACAGCTTCTTCGCCAGCAACATTCCAAGAAATGTCAGATAGGTGAACTAGACCGTCGATGCCGCCTTCTAGACCGATGAAGATACCGAAGTCAGTGATAGACTTGATCTTACCAGTAACTTTGTCGCCTTTAGCTTGTGCTTCAGCGAATGACTGCCATGGGTTAGCTTTACACTGTTTCAGACCTAGAGAGATACGACGACGTTCTTCGTCGATTTCAAGAACCATAACCTCAACTTCGTCGCCAACATTAACAACTTTAGAAGGGTGGATGTTCTTGTTAGTCCAATCCATTTCTGAAACGTGAACTAGACCTTCAACGCCTTCTTCGATTTCAACGAAGCAGCCGTAGTCAGTTAGGTTAGTTACGCGACCAGTTAGTTTGTGACCTTCTGGGTAACGCTTAGCGATTGCTACCCATGGATCTTCGCCTAGTTGCTTAAGACCTAGTGATACGCGAGTACGCTCACGGTCGAACTTAAGAACTTTAACTTGGATCTCGTCACCAACGTTAACGATTTCAGATGGGTGCTTAACGCGCTTCCAAGCCATATCAGTGATATGTAGAAGACCGTCAACGCCACCTAGGTCAACGAACGCACCGTAGTCAGTAAGGTTCTTAACGATACCTTTAACTTCAGAACCTTCTTGTAGAGTTTCTAGAAGCTCGTCACGCTCAACGCTGTTCTCTGATTCGATAACTGCACGACGTGAAACAACTACGTTGTTACGTTTTTGGTCAAGTTTGATAACTTTGAACTCTAGCTCTTTGTTTTCTAGGTGAGCAGTGTCGCGGATTGGACGTACGTCTACTAGAGAGCCAGGAAGGAAAGCACGGATACCGTTTAGTTCAACAGTGAAACCGCCTTTAACTTTACCGTTGATGATACCAACAACAGTTTCAGCTTCTTCGTAAGCTTTCTCAAGTACGATCCAAGCTTCGTGACGCTTAGCTTTCTCACGAGAAAGTTGAGTTTCACCGAAACCATCTTCAACAGCGTCTAGAGCTACGTCTACTTCAGCGCCAACTTCAACTTCAAGTTCGCCAGCAGCGTTCTTGAACTGTTCAGCAGGGATAGCAGATTCAGACTTAAGACCAGCGTCAACAAGAACGAAACCGTTCTCGATAGCTACTACAGTACCTTTAACGATGCTGCCTTGTTGGAATTCTGTTTCGTTTAGAAACTCTTCAAAGAGTTGAGCAAAAGATTCAGTCATTTAATTAATCTTCAATAAATTAAACTTCCACGGGTATCCTACCGCATGGGGTTATTAAATTCGCCAGTCATCATCCTTGCGACCAACGCTCTTAGCCTAGTCGAGTATTATTACTCAGCTAGCTTCGATTCGATATATTGTAGTGCCTTTTCTACTACTTCGTCGATAGTCATCGACGTAGAATCTAGCACAAGCGCATCCTCAGCAGGGCGTAATGGCGCCACTGGGCGGTTACGATCTCGGTCGTCACGCTCTTGGATCTCGCTTAAAAGGTCAGCAAATCTAACATCTAACCCTTTCTCTTGCAACTGTTTAAGGCGTCGATTTGCACGCTCTTCAGCACTCGCATCAAGGAAGATTTTTGCTTGCGCACTCGGGAATACAATTGTGCCCATATCACGACCATCAGCAACCAGACCCGGAGCGGTCTCAAATGCACGCTGACGACGTAGTAATGCTTCACGAACACGTGGCAAAGCCGCAACTTTAGATGCTGCCATACCCGTTTCTTCTTTACGAAGCTCCCCTGACACGTCTTCGCCTTCTAGAATGACCTTAACTAAGTCACCTTCCGCGATAAATTGAACGTCTAGGTGGGTTGCTAGTGGGACAAGAGCATCTTCTGACTCGGTGTCGACACCGTGGTGAATCGCAGCGAGTGCAAGTACACGATAAATTGCGCCAGAATCTAAGAGTTGGAAACCCAACTTTTTCGCCAGCAACATACATAAAGTGCCTTTACCTGCACCACTAGGTCCATCTACGGTTACAACCGGAGTTTGAGAGGACATGTTCTTCTCCACCAATAGTTTCTTTTCAGCAATTTGCTCGGTTTTCGAGGCGCACATTATACGGGTAATCAGTCTTTGGAGCGAGGAAAAATGTCGTGTAAAGCATTACACCTAATGCGTAATTGGATTCATCAATAAACATAAAGTTCAACAAAAACGGCGAGAGCTTCCGCCCTCGCCGTTTTAAATGTCATGAACTTAAGCTCGATTAAACAATCGGCTTTTGACCACGCTCAGCTAACTTTAAAATAACACTATCAGCGACTTTACCCGCCACACCTGCTAGCTTGTCGGCCAGTTTTTTCTTTTGTACATAATGCACAGAAAGTACAGTTTTATCTTTGCATGCTGCAACAACGATATCATCAGATGTACTAATGTCATCCACCAAACCAAGCTCTTTCGCTTGTGTACCGAACCAGTGCTCACCAGTGGCTACTTTGTCTAGGTCCAAACTAGGACGACGCTCACGGATGAAGTCTTTAAACAAGACATGTGTTTCTTCAAGTTCTTGCTTAAACTTATCGCGCGCTTTATCGGTATTCTCACCGAACATCGTTAGCGTGCGTTTATATTCACCCGCTGTTAGTTGTTCGTACTCAATGTCATGTTTCTTCAACAGTTTGTTGAAGTTAGGAATTTGTGCGATAACGCCAATAGACCCCACAATTGCAAATGGTGCAGAAACAATCTTATCTGCTACACATGCCATCATGTAACCGCCACTTGCTGCAACTTTGTCAACAGAGATGGTCAGAGGAAGACCTGCGGCTTTGATTCGGTCCAGTTGAGAAGAGGCAAGGCCGTAACCATGAACCATACCACCGCCAGACTCTAAGCGAAGTAACACTTCATCACCTTCACGTGCGACAGCCAAAATAGCGGTGATTTCTTCACGTAGAGACGCAACTTCTTTTGCGTCTATGCTACCGTTGAAATCAAGAACAAATAGGTGTGGTTCACGCTTGCTATCTAATGAACCGTCTTTGCTCGCTTGTTTGATTTCTTTCTCGCGAGATTTGTTCTTCTCTTTTTCTTCTTTCTTGACGGCTTTATCTCGAGCCTTGATGAAAGCATCGTCATGCAAATGATGCTCTAACTGCTCAACAGATTGTTTGTGTTGCTCTGAAAGGTTGGTAATCTCTAACTCCCCTTTCGCCGCACCCGATTTGCCACCAGCCGATTTTGCAATAATGAGCAGAACAATTATCGCAGCAACCACCGTGATAATTTTGGCCAGAAACAGACCATAATCTAATAAAAATTCCAACGAGAGCTCCTTTATCTCATTTCAGATGACGTTAGTATGTTACGCAGAAACATCAGCGAGAAGGCAGCGCGGTTTGTAACCACTTGTTCTGATTGATAGCATACCTAACGAAAGTTCTGGAATTGGTATAACACATGAATTGGTGTATTGTAACCATCTTGTCACGATTACCAAGATTTTCCATTGAGAAACAGGCGTTTTTTAGCGTCAATTAACTATCATGGACCCTCTTACAATAATAAGGATTTATCGCCGTGAACTACTCCGTTTCAGCTGATGCTCTAAAAGGTAAAGTCATTCTTGTTACTGGCGCTGGTAATGGCATCGGCCGTCAAGCCGCGCTTTCTTATGCCGAGCACGGTGCAACTGTTATTCTCTTGGGTAGAAATGTGCAAAACCTTGAATCTATCTATGATGAGATTGAAGCTGCTGGCTATCCACAAGCTGCTATCATTCCATTGGATCTCAAGGGTGCAACTCAGCAGAATTACATTGATATGGCAGAGACAATCGAAGGACAGTTTGGTCGCTTGGATGGTCTATTACACAACGCAGGTGTCTTGAGTTCGCTGTGTCCATTTGATCAAATCAAAGAGGAAGACTTCGACGATATCATGCAGATCAACGTGAAAGCCGAAGTGCTAATGACTCAAGCATTACTGCCTGTGATGCGTAAATCAGAAGCTGGGCGTATTATCTTTACCTCTTCAACCGTCGGCCACTCTGGCCGCGCATTCTGGGGGCCATACGCTATCTCTAAATTTGCCGTAGAAGGCATGATGCAAGTTTTAGCTGACGAGCTGAGTGATACACCGATCCGCGTTAACGCAATTAACCCTGGTGCCACTCGTACTCGCATGCGTGAAAAAGCATATCCGGGTGAAGATGCGAATACTCTCAAAACGCCACTGGATATCATGCCGCTATATTTGCACTTAATGGATCCTGCGGTTACCGATGTGAACGGTCAGTGCATCGACGCTCAACCGAAGCGTAAATAACTCATTCAGGTTACCTCACATAATCGATTGAAAAGGCAGCAAACGCTGCCTTTTTTCATTTCTCTCTTCATAAAAATCTTGCGACTTTCTCCCACAGAAATATACTGTACATATACACAGGTATTTATTATGCAAGATATTATTCAGAACTTAAAAAGCCAACACCTTGTTTGGCAAGCAAATTTAACGAAAGCAGATCCTCAGCAGTTGCAGACTAGTTCCGGTTTTTCTGAATTAGATGATTTGCTCGGCGGAGGCTTTCCACCTCATGGCGTAGTGGAGATGGAATCTATTGGTAGTATTGGTGAATTGCGTTTGCTCGCTCCCTATTTAAAAGCCACTCAGACCAATGGTATGACCGCATTTATTCAACCACCTGCGCTAGTGAATTCTCTGTTTTTACACTACATCGGGTTGGATATAAACCAAGTGTGGGTCGTTACTCCAACTCACCCCAAAGACGCTCTTTGGGCTGCAGAGCAATGTCTGAAAAGTGGGGTATGCAGTAATGTTTTGTTATGGCAAGAAGAGCTTGAAATACATCAAGTGAAACGCTTACAGGTAGCGAGTGAACAAGGTACTTGCCCTCTCTTTATGCTTAAAACAGATACTATCAACCGCTTGTCTTTGCCTGTATCACTCAGTTTAAAACTGAAAGGCGACGAGCAAGGGATTCATGTTGAAGTGCTGAAAAGGAAAGGAGGCTGGAATAGAGGTAGCGTTAGTATCGGATTCCAACACCATTACCCGCAACTGGTGAAACCATCATCTGAAACTGTGCACTCGACTGTGGTCAATTTCCCACTGGCGAACCAAGGTTAGTGATATGTCTCTGTGGATTTACTTGCACTTCCCTCGCCTGCAGCTAGACGCACTCTTTGGTGATAACCAAGAACAACCCGTGGTGATTGTCGAAAGCCAACGTTGCCAGATTCTTCAATACAACGAGATTGCCGAACAACAAGGCATTAAGCCTGGTATGGGCTTAGGCAGTGCTGCGTCCTTGTGTCGAGATTTACAAGTGCATCCTTATCATCCACAAACCGAATTAAATAAATTACAAGAGGTAGCCCAGTGGTTGTATTTGATCACATCTGACGTTGTGTTGATGCCAAACCAAGGTATTTTACTGCGTGCTACTCCAATGCTCGCTCTGTATGAAGGGCTTGAAAACTATTGGAATAAAGTCAGAGCTCACTTATCGGAGCTGAAACTGAGTTTTCAATTCGGATGTGGTTTTTCGCCTTTTGCTGCCAAATTGATGGCAATATCAGGAGCGAACGTCATCAGTGAAGACAAATCTGCCATACAAAAAGTCCTATCACCATTACCGTTAACACTGGCAGATTTATCAAGCGCTACCGTAGAGAAGTTACAACGTGTAGGCGTCACCACATTGCAAAACCTGCTTGAACTGCCATTGCAAGACATCGCACGACGCTTTGATATCGATTTGGTGAACTACGTTGGTCGACTGACTGGGCAGTTTAAACACCCTGTCGACCTTTATCACCCTACCGAATCCTTCCAAGTTTATTTAGAGCTGTTGTTTGAGATCGAAAACGTTCAGTGGATTGAAAAACCGTTGGCCAAATTACTTCGTCAACTCGAAACCTTTCTTAAATTAAGAGATAAGGTCGCTTTTGAACTGTGTTTAACACTCCACCAGCGTGAGAAACAAGAGCAACACCTTCAACTCACTTCTGCGCAAGGTGATTACCTATGTCAGCGTTGGCAACAGTTAGCGAGTTTAAGCTTAGAATCACTCTCGCTTAATGGCCCAGTCACAGGGCTAACGTTAAAAGTCATCCGTCAAGGTGAGCCTCTTAGTGCATCACGCGATCTCTTTGCTGGGCAGAAAGGAAACATGAATGCTTTAGAGCTGCTCTCTTTACTGCAAGCTAAATTGGGGAAAAGTGCCGTTTTAAAACCCAATATTGCTTGCGATCCTAGACCAGAAAAGGCCAGTCAGTATCGCCCTGCTGATGCTCCAGATAAAAAGGGGCACGCCATACCTTCCATACTACGCCCCGCAATGCAATTACCCACTCCCATTGTATTGCAAGAACAAGTTTCTTTGGTCCACGGACCTGAGCGAATAGTTTCTGGGTGGTGGGATGGTGATGAGATCATGCGTGATTACTACATTGCACACACCAAGCAAGGCCGCTGGTTATGGATATTTCGCGATCAGCACAAGCACTGGTTTCTTCATGGCTATTTTTGTTAAATCGACAGTTATTTTTGTTGGATCATTATGAGTTACGCGGAACTATTTTGTCAGTCTAACTTCTCTTTTTTGACTGGGGCTTCTCATGCAGAAGAGCTGGTACTCCAAGCTGCTTTCTATCGCTATCAAGCTCTAGCTATAACGGATGAATGCTCAGTCGCGGGCGTTGTCAAAGCCCATGCAACCATCGAACAACATAAACTCGATATCAAACAAATCGTTGGAAGTATGTTTTGGTTAAATGATGAATGCCAAATCGTACTGCTTTGCCCTTGTCGCAAGGCTTATGCCGAGTTGTGTCGTATCATCACAAACGCAAGGAGACGCAGTGAAAAAGGCAACTATCAACTGTTCGAATGGGATTTGATGTCGGTTCGACATTGTTTGGTATTGTGGCTGCCCACACATCAAGAGAGTGATCACTATTGGGGGCGCTGGCTCAATCAACACCACGCTAATCGTTTGTGGGTAGCGATTCAGCGCCATTTGAGTAACAACGATACTGAATACATTGCGCACTGCGAGCAGTTAGCACATGAATTTCAATTACCTATAACTGCCTGCGGAGGCGTTCTCATGCATGATGTTGAACGCTTGCCATTACAGCATGTACTTACTGCTATAAAGCATGGGTGTAGCGTCGATAAACTCGGTTTTGATCGTATTTCGAATACTGAGCGAGCACTTCGTCCTTTTAAAAAGTTGATTCGGATTTACAAACCAGAATGGCTGGAAGAAAGCACTTACATCGCCGATTTATGCGAGTTTAAGCTCTCCGATTTAAAATACGAATATCCTACCGAGCTGATCCCAGATGGTTACACACCCGACTCTTACTTACGTATGTTGGTCGAACGCGGTAAAAAGCTGCGTTTTCCTGAAGGCGTGCCAGCAGAAGTCAATCAAACCATCGAGAATGAACTGGCGCTTATTCAAGAGCTAAAATACCACTACTACTTCCTTACTATTCACGACATTGTAATGTTCGCGAAACAGCAAGGCATTCTTTACCAAGGGCGAGGTTCCGCTGCAAACTCTGTGGTGTGTTATTGCCTGGAAATTACCGCCGTCGATCCTCGACAAATCGCTGTCTTATTCGAACGATTTATCAGTAAAGAACGTAAGGAACCGCCGGATATTGATGTGGACTTTGAACACGAGCGCCGTGAAGAAGTTATCCAGTATATTTACAAAAAATATGGCCGTGAGCGTGCAGCACTTGCTGCAACAGTGATCAGCTATCGCTTTAAAAGTGCCGTGCGTGAAGTCGGTAAAGCACTAGGGATTGAAGAGACCCAATTGGATTTTTTCATTAAGAACGTTAATCGCCGAGATCGCAGCCAAGGCTGGCAAGCTCAAATTATTGAACTGGGCTTACAACCAGAATCTCTCAAAGGGCAGCAGTTCATCCAATTGGTCAACGAGATCATTGGCTTCCCACGCCATTTATCTCAGCACGTAGGTGGCTTTGTAATTTCATCTGGACCTTTATATGAGTTGGTACCTGTTGAAAATGCCTCGATGGAAGATCGCACTATCATTCAATGGGATAAAGACGATTTAGAAAGCTTGAAGCTACTAAAAGTCGATGTGCTCGCACTCGGCATGTTAAACGCCATCAAAAAGTGCTTTCAACTGGTCGAGAAACATCACCAGCGATCCCTCTCTATTTCCGAGATCACTCGCCGACAAGATGATCCACACGTGTACCGCATGATCCAAAAAGCCGACACGATAGGCGTATTCCAAATTGAATCTCGTGCACAAATGAGCATGCTTCCTCGCCTAAAGCCTGCTTGTTATTACGACTTAGTGATTCAAATTGCAATTGTTCGTCCAGGCCCTATTCAGGGTGATATGGTGCATCCTTTTTTAAAACGACGAGATCACAAAGAGCCAGTCAGTTATCCATCGGAAGAAGTAAAAAGCGTTCTGGAGCGGACTATGGGCGTCCCTATTTTCCAAGAGCAAGTCATCAAGCTAGCCATGGTAGCCGCAGGGTTTAGCGGCGGCGAGGCCGATCAACTCCGTCGAGCGATGGCATCATGGAAAAAGAATGGCGATCTCGCTAAATTCAGACCAAAACTGATCAATGGTATGCAAGAGAGAGGCTATGACTTAGCGTTTGCTGAGCGCATTTTCGATCAGATTTGCGGCTTTGGTGAGTACGGCTTCCCTGAAAGTCATTCAGCGTCTTTCGCAGTGCTGGCATATTGTTCTGCATGGTTAAAATATTATTACCCAGCCGAATTTTACACTGCATTGTTGAACAGCCAACCAATGGGATTTTATAGCCCATCGCAATTAGTACAAGATGCTCGCCGACATGGCATCGAAGTATTGCCGGTGTGCGTCAATCATTCAAAATATCAGCATCATCTCGTCTCACGTCCGAATGGCAGGCTCGGCGTGCAACTTGGTTTTCGCTTGGTGAAAGGCTTTAACGCAGAAAGCGCACAAAGGCTTATTGAGCGCAAACCACTTAATGGTTACCGAACGATTCAAGAAGTAAAGCAGATATTAAGAAGCCGAAGTGACATTGAATTATTGGCTTCAGCCAATGCATTTCAGGCCTTATCGGGGAATCGTTATAACGCTCGCTGGGCAGCAATGGATTCCTTATCTGACCTACCATTGTTTCACAAGGTCGAAGAACCCAATGTTAGCTACCAGACTCAACCCTCTGAATATGAAAATTTAATTGAGGATTACGCAAGCACGGGACTATCTCTTAGCCGCCATCCAATTAAATTATTAGAAGAAACGGGCAAACTCCCTCACTTTACTCGCATGATGCAACTGGCAGAGAAGCCGCATAAGTCACTGGTCACAGTGGTAGGCGTGGTAACAGGAAGACAATCTCCAGGCACCGCCGCTGGCGTGACATTTTTTACGTTAGAAGATGACACGGGCAACATTAATGTGGTCGTTTGGCAAGCGACAGCACGAGCCCAAAAGCAAGCGTATTTAGGCGCTAAAGTATTAATGGTGAAAGGCATTCTTGAAAGAGAGGGAGAAGTCACGCACGTTATTGCTGGCAAGTTGATTGATTGCACGCACTACTTGAACAATCTACAAAGTAAATCTCGGGATTTCCATTAGTACAGAGGAATTAAGGAGAGAGATGTTAAAAATCAGAGAGAGGTGCGCTCCCTCTGATTTCACTAGATCTAATCATGCACTTTTAGAAAGCATCTGGCGTAATCGGTCTTGAGCAACTTCAACCAGCAGATCCGGTTGGAATTTAGATATAAAGCGATCACAGCCTACTTTTTGTACCATGGCTTCATTAAAACTACCGCTCAGAGAAGTGTTCAATGTGATAAACAACTTAGACATACGTGGATCTTGGCGCACTTCATGGGTCAGTTTATAACCATCCATTTCAGGCATTTCAGCATCCGTAATCATCATCAACAGCTCTTTTTCTACATCTTTACCTTCATCACACCAACGTTTTAAAACCGTTAACGCTTCCAGCCCGTCACGACACTCGATGATATTCATACCTAATTGAGAAAGCGTATCGCGAACTTGATTACGAGCTGTAGAGGAATCATCCACAATCAGAACATTACGCCCGACCATTGCTTGGGCCAGTTCTTGATCGAGAATGTCCTCCGAAATAGTCACGTCGTAATGCACGATCTCTGCTAAAACTTTTTCAACGTCAATAATTTCGACAATTTGAGAGGCATCCCCCTCTTTGATTTGCGTGATAGCCGTGAGGTAATTCGAGCGACCAGACGTGGAAGGAGGCGGCTGAATTTCAGTCCATGCCGTATTAATAATGTTTTTAACCGGACCGACTAAGAAGCCCTGCACCGTGCGGTTGTACTCTGTCACGATCAAATTTTCTTCTTCCGCTTCACCACGTAAAGCAGGAAAACCAATTGCGCCTCGTAAATCAATCACTGGTACCGCTTCACCTCGTAGAGAAGCAACCCCACGAATATTGTAGTGCGACCCAGGGAGCTTGGTTAACGGTGGAAGCTTGATGACCTCTTTCACTTTGAACACATTAATCGCAAATAATTGGCGACTATTTAAAGTGAACAGCAGAAGCTCTAGTCGATTTTCACCAACCAAGTTTGTACGCTGGTCAACCGTATTTAACACTCCGGACATACTACTACCTAAATTATGGATAATTCTTATTTTACTCGAAATCAGTACAGACACAGCAAGGTTATATAACCAAATAACCTTAAAATATTTGGCTTTTCGAGCACAGCTTTAAAGTACAACAGTTTTAGCGTATTACTTCTCTTTGCATCAGACGCAAAGTCACGCAGCACATTGAAAGCCATTTTGTTTATTTACTTGAGCTTTTTAGGAAATTACATGAATGGCGCAGATATAGCAATGCAACATAACTCAAATTCCCTTTCTAGTAATAGGCGATCAAAAAGGGTGAGCCGTTAAGTCTCACCCTAAATCACCTACAAATGCAGTCTCAACAGCCAGGCACATCATCATGTTAAAAAGTACTTAACCTTCCACAACCTTCATCAATAGTTGACCATCGTACAACGCTTGCTTAATCAACGCGGCACCAGGCATTGTGGCTTGCTTATAGAAACGAGACTCCACCAGCTCAAGATCTTGGTGATAAACAGGTAAACTCTGCTCTTCGATACAGCGACGAACCGCAGGATAAAGCACATCTTTTGCTTGGTTAATCACACCACCGATCAAGATTTTCTCAGGGTTAAATAAGTTGATCACAATAGCAATTGCAGAGCCTAAGTAGCGTCCAAGTTTTTCAATCACATCGACGGCCAAAGGATCACCGTTTGCAGCGGCTTCACAAATGCTCTCAATACTCATTTCTTCTTGTTTAGCAAGAATAGAGTCTTCGCCATCAGCGATTCGTCTTACGACTTCTTCACGAATTGCTTGAGAACTGGCAACGGTTTCCAAACAGCCAATATTGCCGCAATGACAACGTTTTCCATTTGGGTCAATTTGAATATGCCCGAGTTCACCAATGTTACCGTGACGGCCTTGCAAAACGCGCCCATCCAGAATGATGCCCGCACCTAAACCGTGGTGGATAGAGATAAGAACGGAGTTGTCATTATCTTGAGAATGACCAAAAAGCTTTTCTGCTAATGCCCAAGCTCGCGTGTCATTGGCAATGAAAACTGGCAAGCCTGTTGCTTTGTATATCTCTGGTCCAAGAGCAAGATTTTCGACATTGTAATGAGGCATCTGCAAAACGACACCTTGCTCTGAGTTCACGAGACCAGGCAGCGTAAGGGCAATACTGGTAACCCGATCAAGTTGATCCGCGTAAGTCTGAAAGAATTCATCAATTTCGTAAAGCAGGCGCTCAAGCACATCGTCTTGATCAAGCTCGTGTATCTCGATTTTAGTATCGATCAGTACATCACCGCCTAACTCATGCAAAGCAATGGTTAAATAACCTCGCCCCAAACGCATTGACAAAAATTGCCAGCCTTCATTATTGACCTGCAAACCGACAGCAGGTCGACCACGACTCGTCGCTTCTTGTACTGTCGTTTCATGAATCAAGTGCGCTTCAATTAATTCTCGAGTGATTTTGGTGATACTAGCAGGAGCAAGCTCACTCTGCTTGGACAAATCAATTCGAGAAATAGGACCTTTTAGGTCAATTAGTTTATATACACGACCAGCATTGACCTGTTTGATATGATCAATATGGCCCGGTTGAGCCATGTACATCTTGCACTCCGAAATTCTATAACGGGACAATTTTTTTACTTTGCGAACTAATTGTGAAGTGAATTAATAAATCCCCGTGACAAGCATCACGTATAAACCTGTTTGTTTGTGTATTCAATCAAATAACGAAGAATCTACTCCTGTTAAATTGTTTGAAAAATAACTTATTTTTATTCACTAAATTATGAAGTAGTGCCTTTAAAGCAGCGCATTTTTATCAATAAGGCCATTGCCTGTCGAATATCTGTCTGTTTTACCGGGGTTACTCTTAATATAAACATTCTGTGCATATACTTATATTCAAGTAGCTTTAAGGTGTGGGCTCAGCAACGAGGCTAACCTTGAGAGCGATTGCGTAAAGTAAGGATAGAGTTCAAGTTACCTTTACACACACATTCATCGGAGAATCTATGACTTCCAAATTAAGACGAACAAAAATTGTCACTACGCTGGGTCCTTCAACGGATAAGGACAATATACTTGAGGAGATCATCAAAGCCGGTGCAAACGTTGTCCGTATGAATTTTTCACATGGAACCAGTGAAGACCACATTCAACGTGCGAACAAAGTCCGTACCATTGCAGCAAGACTTGGGCGTCAGGTTGCAATTCTTGGTGACTTACAAGGCCCTAAAATCCGTGTATCAACGTTTAAAGACGGCCAAGTCATTTTGAATGTGGGCGATAAATTCACATTAGATAGTGATTTACCAAAAGGTGAAGGCAATCAAGAATCTGTAGGGTTAGATTATAAAGAACTGCCGCAAGATGTTTCACCAAATGACATTTTATTACTCGATGATGGACGCGTTCAGCTGCAAGTTACTACAGTAGAGGGTAATAAAGTTCATACCCGTGTGATTGTCGGTGGTCCACTGTCCAACAATAAAGGGATCAACAAAAAAGGCGGCGGATTGTCAGCGGATGCGCTCACAGAGAAAGATAAAGCCGACATTCTTACCGCCGCAGCAATTCAAGTAGACTACCTTGCTATTTCATTCCCGCGTAACGGCGAAGACATGCATTACGCTCGACGCTTAGCCAGAGATGCAGGCCTTGAAGCCATGTTAGTGGCTAAAGTCGAACGAGCAGAAACCGTCGCGACCAATGAGTCTATTGACGACATTATTCTCGCATCCGATGTGGTGATGGTTGCACGTGGTGACCTTGGTGTAGAAATCGGTGACCCTGAGCTCATAGGTGTCCAGAAAAAACTGATTCGCCGCGCACGCAGTTTAAACCGTATCGTGATTACTGCGACACAAATGATGGAGTCCATGATTACTAGCCCAATGCCAACGCGTGCTGAAGTGATGGATGTGGCCAATGCGGTTCTAGACGGCACTGACGCGGTGATGCTTTCTGGAGAGACCGCTGCAGGTAAATATCCTGTAGAAACGGTCAAATCCATGGCCGAAGTATGTGTGGGGGCAGAAAAAATGTCGGAGGCAAGTCTATCAACCTATCGCTTAGATAGAACCTTCGAAACCGCTGAAGAAACCATCGCAATGGCAACCATGTACTCTGCGAATCACATGGAAGGAATTAAAGCGATGATCTCGTTAACTGAGTCCGGCAGGACTGCGTTGATGATGTCTCGCTTAAGCTCTGGCTTGCCAATATTTGCCTTATCACGGAATGAATCGACACTCAATCGAGCAGCATTATACCGAGGCGTGACACCTGTATATTTCGAGTCAAAAAGTGATGCGGGTTTACCAACGGCTCAAGCAGCGATTACTAGCCTTAAAGAGCAAGGGTTCTTGCACAAAGGTGATTTAGTCATTATTACTCAAGGCGATGTAATGGATGTTGTTGGCTCAACCAACTGCATGCGCATTCTACAAGCGTAGTCGTTATACCTAACTGGAATTAACCACAAGAACCCGCAAATAAGGCTCCGAAAATGGAGCCTTATTTATATGCTTTGTATATTGCGCACATCGTGAACGTAAGAAGGTTTATGCACTCTCTCTACCATCAATTTCAACATCCAGCTGGTCATAGAGTTGAACTAGGTTAAACCCAGCTTGAAGCCCAAGTTGATAGTCATGCTCTAGTGACTCTTGGTCACTTAACAAAGAAGAAGAACGAAGTCCCTCTTTAGGCGCAACTTGTAAAATAAAAGTGTCGTCAGGTGGAGCAGATATAAAGGCCTGCGTGAGCTCAAATGTTTGATAATGAATCATCAGCATGTCGGCTAAACCTGAGTCAAAATTCTCACCAATCAGGTGGCTTAAACGATACAAGTTATCGGCACCGAACAACCAACGGCCTCCATTTAACAGCATTTTCCCTGCAAGCTTCGATTGATGTGCTGCATTAATTTTTTGTTGGAAGAACGACGCCCAATCCAGCTTCCACTGATTCACTTTTTGCTGCCATGATTGCTGTACTGAGTTGATAGACTCCCGATACCATTCGACAGGCACATCCCCCACCTCACTTTGGGCTCTCGCTTCAATCTCTGAAAACGGCTCTGTGCGAATGACAATAATGTTGCGAGCATTCTGACGCCACGCTTCTTGAACAGGGATAGAGGCAGACACGCCGCCATCAACAAACTTATTGCCATTTACGTCGACAGGTCCGTGGTACAACTTGGGAATCGCACATGTCGCTAGCATAGTGTTAAACCACGAGTCATCCAAGATTGGTAGATATTGATCTGATAGCGTCTCTATATTCGTTACCGCAGCAAACGCTCCTCGTTTTCCCAATGCACTACGACCTAAATCAAGGTCAAGCTTGTATGGGAAATCTTGAATCCGTTCTAATGCCCACTCTAAACCTAAGTACTGCTGCTTTCGGATATAGCGAAACAGATTAAAAAATTCAGGAGACGTTGTCAGCTCGGTAATAAAAGCTTTGCCCATGCCATGTTGACGACACAAGTAAGAACATAAGTTAAGTGCTCCGGCAGAGGTGCCATAGAATTCATCGAAAGGATCGAAGTTGGAAAGTAAAAAGGCGTCTAAAACGCCAGCGGTAAAAATCCCTCTCTGCCCTCCACCTTGCGTGACTAAAGCAGTTTTACCATGCCTAAAGTGCTCATAAACTTTTACATCAAGCTCTGCATGGCTTTCTGTGATTATACCGCTGTTACGTATCATAGGCTCACGCCATTTTGTTAAAACGTTTGGTAAAAGTGGTTATCTTAAGCTGTTGTAATAGCAATGATGCCAAATGACAAAAGCACTGCAAAAACAGTCACCACAATGATTAATGCGGATTTTAGATCGTGTTCCATAAACACCTCCTTAATATGTAACAAATTAATAACACCGGTGTGAAATATGTTCAAGATTTGCTTAATTTAGTCGCGCAATTTTGACTAACCCATCACAATTAGCTTAGTCATAATAAGGAGATAGGGCATGAACCAAAAACTCAGCTGGCTAGTAGGAATCATGATGATGAGTACTGCTATCAATGCACAAGCGAATATCATCGTTACACCATACATAGGCTATACAGGAGGCGGCCAAGTAGAGGATGAAAGTGGTAATACATACGATCTCGACCCCGCAGTGAACTACGCTCTTTCAGTCGAGACTCCCTTAGAAAAAGGAAGGATCGGATTGTTTTACTCCAATCAATCGACGGAACTTGAAAAGCTGTCCAACTCAGCAGATATCCATTATCTGCACTTCCAAAGCAGCATGTACTATCCTGTCGCAGAAAATTGGCAAACCTATATCGGTGTAGGTTTGGGCGCTTCTTATGCCGATGTGGATTGGGTAGACAAAAAATACGGATTTTCGGCTAGCGCTTTTGCAGGGCTGGAATATGAATTTTCAAAGAACTTTGCATTAACAGCCCAACTGAGATGGTTAGGAACGGTCGTTGATAACGATACATCTGGCGCCTGCAATCTACCTAATGACGGCTCAAACTGTATCATTAAGTTCGATACTGATTGGATGAACCAATTCCAATCAAATGTCGGTTTTAGTTTCCGCTTCTAATTTTTATGCATGTTCCTTTGTAGGACTCGTCACAAAGAACGCTGAACGAGTCCTGCACAGAGCCGATAAAGGATATCGTCTAAACACCATTGTTTGGCAAAGTAACGAAGCATCATCTAGATAGGTGCACAAAAGATAGCCGTACGCCCTAATTAATCAAAATAGTCTTAAACACCAAAGCAATTATTAGATCCCAGTCATTTATTCCAGACAAACAACCACCTACCCACACAAAACCACAATCAAACTCAAATTTAACAAGATTAAAACCAGACAACGTATCTGAATTAACATTTAGATTCTATTGCGCTAAGTATTATTAGAAGTTAGTCTGATCAGTGAAAACAGATAAATATTTCAGTTTTATCAAACACACATCAAAATTTTAAGATTAATAATCTACTTTCTCTTACAGTAGACAGAATATAGCTCTATAAAATTATAATAAGTTAGAATTAAGGATAGAAAAGCTGATGGATAACAGCGGTCCTTTCTTCCAACTGTTTGCGCAATTATTACTGTGTTACGTAGAGAGCTTCATTCCTCAGGGAGTCTTATAGGAGTCAAATATGAAGCGAGAACAATGGGGATCCCGGGCGGGATTCATCTTAGCAGCAGTTGGGTCTGCTATCGGTTTGGGAAACATTTGGCGTTTCCCATACATGGCCTATGAAAACGGTGGCGGCGCATTTTTTATTCCTTACATTTTTGCCATGATCACTGCCGGTATTCCATTTATGATCCTTGAGTTCAGTATGGGACAAAAATACCGAGGCTCGGCACCAAAAACACTTGCGAAAATTCATTCTAAATTTGAATGGCTTGGCTGGTTCCAAGTTGGTGTGGCTGCAGTTATTGCCGTTTACTATGTGGCTGTTATCGGTTGGTCGATTTCTTACTTTGGGTTGTCGTTCACTCAAGGTTGGGGAACCGATACCAACGCATTTTTCTTTAGTGAATACCTAAAGCTAGGTGACAACTCACCAACAGACTTAGGCAGTATTCAATGGAAGATTGCTTTATCCATGGTGATTGCTTGGGCAATTA
Organism: Vibrio sp. 2033; assembly: GCF_033339735.1. NCBI lineage: Bacteria > Pseudomonadati > Pseudomonadota > Gammaproteobacteria > Vibrionales > Vibrionaceae > Vibrio > Vibrio sp. 2033. The sequence goes on along the minus strand of NZ_JAWOVC010000005.1, from coordinate 211,618 downwards.
CTTACACCGCTATTGCCAAAGGCGTGAAATCAGGAATTGAACGAGCATCTAAAATTATGATGCCAATCCTATTCTTGATGGTGATTTTCTTAATCGGACGTATGATTTTCTTGCCAGGAGCTCTAGATGGCGTGAACTACATGTTCGAACCCGATTTCAGCAAAATTTGGGATGTGAAAGTATGGGCAGCGGCATATGGTCAGATCTTCTTTACGCTAAGTATCGGCTTCGCCATCATGCTAGCTTACTCTAGCTACCTACCAGAAAAGTCGGACATAACGAATAACGCGTTTATGACTGTGTTGATCAACTGTGGCTTCTCGATCCTAGCCGGCATCATGATCTTCTCAGTATTGGGTTACATGGCTCAAGAGCAAGGTAAGCCGTTAACAGAGGTGGTATCTGCAGGCGTTGGCTTGGCTTTTGTTACTTTACCTGCGGCAATTAACCTACTACCTGCCCCATATATTCTTGGTCCACTGTTCTTCTTTGCACTGGTGGTTGCGGGTCTAAGTTCGCATATTTCAATTATGGAAGCCGTAACTTCAGCCATTATCGACAAGCTGAAGTGGAGCCGTAAAAAAGCTGCAAATGTTGTGATTGGTATTGGCTTCGTTGTCTCTATGGCGTTTGCTACCAATGGCGGTCTGCTGCTACTCGATCTAGTAGACCACTTTGCAAACAACGTTGGCATCATGGTTGGTGGTCTGGTTGAGATTGTCTTGATGGCGTGGCTATTGAAGCGCGTGCCAGAAGTACGTAATTACGTTAACGAGCGCTCTGATTTCTCTGTTGGTCAATGGTTCGAGATCTGCTTACGCTTCGTTACACCAATCATGCTCGCCATTATCTTAGCGACCAAGCTATACGCCCTAATTACTGAAGGCTACGGTGGCTATGATCTAACTTTAGGCTGGGCACTTATCGCCGCACTCTTTATCTTTGGTCTAGTGATCAACGCAGTGAACCGCAAGGAGACAGCAAAATGACAATCAGCGCAATTATTATGATGGTTATTGGTTTAGGTATCACTTGGGGCGGCGCTGCCGTTTGCATCAAGCGAGCCATGGATAAACAATAGAACGTTAAGTTCCACATAAAAACGCCGGTAGTTACCGGCGTTTTTTTATACATACATTAGTTCAATTCTAGAAACTGTACTTGATGCCAACGGCGCCGCCAAGTTGCAAGTCAGCACCTTTGTAAAGATCTAGCTCTGGGTGTATTTGACCATAAAGGTCCCAGCCGCGTGATAAATCCCAGTTCACACCAAGTGGTACTCTCACACCAAACTCGTCATCCCATTCATACCAGCCACCAACGCCGACATACCAAGTCACAGGCATGTTTTGATCGAATGTTCCACGCTTAGCGATGTAATCAAACGCCATACCATCGTTTCCGATAATGCCACGATATTTGTTATCTAACTCTACAACAACACTTAATTGTTGATCGACAGCCATACCAACTGATAGATCCGTTGGCTCGCTTGCCGCCATTGCCGTACTAGAAACTAGTCCCAAAACTAAAGTGAATTTGTTCTTCATACACGTTATCAATTATTCAAAAAAACATTATTCGCTATTCAAACATAATGGCATATCAATATGTCAACGATGGGTAAGCTCGATGTATGAAAAAGCTGACAAAAGTAAAGATGAGTTTAGGATCACACTAAAAAGGAACTGTCAGTTAATAAAATAGGAACTAAAAAAGGAGGCCGAAGCCTCCTTTTATGCATTACTATGAATGACTGCGATTAACCGTGGTTACGAATCCACTCATCCATTTCAGTTTTTAGGTTATCAGACTTAGTACCGAAGATAGCCTGTACACCACCAGCTACAACTACAACACCAGCAGCGCCTAGTTGTTTTAGCTTGTCTTGGTCAACAGCTGCTGTATCTGCAACTGCTACACGTAGACGTGTGATACATGCATCTAGACCAGTAATGTTAGCTTTACCGCCAAACGCTGCAACCAGTTCACCGCCCATATCAGAGCCAGAAGTTACAGCTGCACTTTCCGTTTCATCTTCACGGCCAGGTGTTTTTAGGTCAAGCGCTGTGATTACACCACGGAACACTACGTAGTAAATTACTGCGTAAACTAGACCAACGGCAATCATTAGCACCATCTTCTGAGCGTTACCAGATAGAACTAGGAAGTCGATCAGACCGTGAGAGAAAGAAGTACCGTGTACAAAGCCTAGAGTGTTCGAAACGATGTATGCAGAACCAGCTAGTAGAGCGTGGATACCGTATAGTAGTGGAGCAACGAATAGGAATGAGAATTCGATTGGCTCAGTAATACCAGTTAGGAATGAAGTCAGTGCAGCTGACGCCATGATACCCATTACTTTTGCACGGTTTTCTGGTTTAGCACAATGAGCAATTGCGATTGCTGCAGCTGGTAGACCGAACATCTTGAACATGTAACCACCCGCTAGCTGACCGAAGCCATTACCAGCAGCACGAGATGCTTCATCAGCAACTAGGTAACAAGTTAGTACACCATTTTGAGCTTCACCGGCAGCGTTAACACAAGAACCTGCTTCGAAGAAGAACGGTACGTTCCAGACGTGGTGTAGACCGAATGGGATTAGAGAGCGCTCAACAACACCGTAGATACCGAATGCTAGCTGTGGGTTTTGGTGTGCAGCCCAATCAGAGAATGCAGAAATTGCACCGCCAATTGGTGGCCAGATAACAGAAAGGATAACACCTAGGATGATCGCAGCAAAACCAGTGATGATTGGCACTGCGCGCTTACCAGCGAAGAAGCCAAGGTACTCTGGAAGTTGGATTTTGAAGAAACGGTTGAATGCCCAAGCAGCCACACCACCGACAAGGATACCACCTAGTACACCTGTATCGATTTTCTCAACACCCATAACGCCCGCCATTACACCTAGCGTTGCCGTCATGATGCCGTAACCAACGATAGCTGCAAGACCTGCAACACCGTCGTTGTTAGTGAAGCCTAGCGCTACACCTACTGCAAATAGAAGTGCCATTTGGCCGAATACTGAACCACCAGCTTGTTCCATAAGATTAGAAACGATCTCTGGAATAAAGCTTAGATGGGCAGCACCCACACCTAATAAAATACCTGCAACTGGTAAAACTGATACTGGAAGCATCAGAGCCTTACCAACTTTTTGCAGGTTAGCAAAAAGGTTCTTAAACATGTTTATGCTCCTGATAAATTTATAAGTATTATTTGGGCACTAACGGCACACCCCCGTAGCCTAAAGGTTAGCACCCAATGAAAATGTAACCACAACTGCATTATATTTTCCGGCTCTAAATATATATTGATGACCCTCAAACTTTCCACACAGTTACGAAATTTAGTTTCAAAACAAGTCTTGGATCACACCCAAAAACAGCCGATGAAAAGGTTTGCATTGCACTTATATTACTGTTTTATAATGAATTAATTATTTATATAATTAATTTTAAGGCGTAAATAAAATACGCCTCAATGTTATTTTTAGTAACAAAATTACATTTGTGATTTTTGAATGTTATTAAATCAACATTTTTAGTAAACATTAAACTCGTGAGCGTATCTGTTGTTTTTATCAACAAAAAAGGAGCCTAAGCTCCTTTTTTATGCTCTTATTATTTTTTCATCACAAAAAAAGATTTCGGAAGTTTTCGGTGGTTTTTTGTGCCACTTCAGAAAGAGAGCACGATTTGAGTTGCGCAATATAAGAAGCGACTTCGACAACGTAAGCGGGTTGATTCTCTTTGCCACGATGAGGGACAGGAGCCAAGTAAGGAGAATCTGTCTCAATAAGAAGCTTCTCTAAAGGTAGAGTCTTCACCACTTCTTTTAACTCTGTAGCTTGACGGAAAGTAACAATCCCCGAGATAGAAATATAAAACCCCAGCTCCAGTGCAGCTTCAGCAAATGGAAGATCTTCTGTAAAACAGTGGATAACACCACCACATTTCTCTGCCCCACCCTTACGCAAAATATCTAGAGTATCCGCACGTGCGTTTCTGGTATGGATAATTAAAGGTTTGTTGAGCTCCACTGCAAGATCAACGTGTTGCTCAAAGCGCTCTTTCTGTAACGCGGCCGTTTCGGGCTTGTAATGATAATCTAAACCCGTTTCGCCAATAGCGACGACTTTTGCATTCGACGCATGGTGGCGCAATACGTCCATCGAAAAGTCGCTTTCAACATCAAGTGGGTGCACACCGCACGAAGCATAAACATTGTCATAAGGCTCGATCATTTCCATCATTTTCGGGAAAGAATCCAGCGTTACTCCAACAGAAAGTAGCTCAGTTACGTTTGCTTGTTTAGCTTTGTTAATAACGTCTTCCACATTGATGTGGAGATCGTCGTAATTCAATTTGTCTAAATGACAATGAGAATCTACGAACATAATGCCTCTCGTGATTCAATTAACCAATTCATTGATAGTAGTTCAAGGTTCAGGCCAGGAAAGGCTTGCACCTGAGCTTTCAGGTTCATCAGCGCCTTCGCTGATGAGTACAAACCGTTATAGTTGTCCGGTTGAAACTTTGTCGCGCCCGGAAGCATTTGAGCTTCTGATACACCAAACTGCGCTTTCTGAGCATCTGTCAGTAAATACCATGCCCAGTCTAATGATTGCTCTGAGTGTTTAGCGATTAAAGAAGCACACTCAGAAACGTCTGAAACAGGCGAAGACATTGCCTTAATAAAACTGCGTTCAAAAGCCAAGTAAGCTTCGAGCTCACCATTATTTAACGCATCCAATGTTTTTATTGGAGAGCCCATATTCAGTTTTAAGGCATAAGCAGGAACTTGCTTCGCCCCTTGTTCGTGCATCCATTGCATCGCTTGTTCCGCTGACGGAGGCGCAACAACCCAGTGTTGGCAACGGCTACGAATCGTTGGGAGCAGACGCTCCTGATTGTGGGTAACGAGCAAAAACAAGCACTTTGCCCCAGGCTCTTCTAGCGTCTTTAACAGCGCATTCGATGCCGACTCGTTCATAGAGTCCGCCGGTTCTATTATAAATAGGCGGTAACCATTAAGCTGAGATGATTCCTTAGCAAGACGGTTACAAGCGCGAATTTGGTCCACCGTTATCGCCTTTCCTTCTTTCTCTGGCTTGATCCAGTGTAAATCAGGGTGGTTTTGAGATTGATTTAGCTGGCAGCTATGACAAAAACCGCATGCTTCACTCGCGTAATTTTGGCAAAGAAGTGCTTGGCTAAAAAACTCGATAAGTTTTTCGATGCCCAAGCCCTGCTCGCTTTGTAATAAAAGCGCACCTGGTATTCTGTCAGACTCTAACCCTACTTTGAGGTTATCCCATATTGGCTGTAGCCATGGATAATCATTTAACATGAGTCACCTAAATTTACGTTTCACTTATTGACGAGCTAGCCACTCGTTTAGAGCGTCCCGAATATCACGCGACACGCCTTCAATCGTCTGTTCTGCGTTAATGATAACGATGGAAGGATCGGCATGAGCAATCTCCAAATAACGCTCACGTGTACGCTCGAAGAAACTAATATCCATCTTCTCTATACGATCTAACTCACCACGCCCACGTGCACGCTCAAGCCCAACACGAGGGTCAATATCCATATAGAGAGTGAGAGCAGGTTTAAAATCACCAAGCGTTGTATCCCGGAGATTTTTCATTAACGATGCGTCAATCTGACGGCCACCACCTTGATAAGCTTGCGACGACATATCGTGTCGGTCACCAACCACCCACTGACCGTTTTCCAAAGCTGGTTTGATCACGTTCTCAACCAACTGAACACGTGCAGCGTACAGAAGAAGCAACTCCGTCATGTCCTTAAGTTCTTCGCCTTCGTGCTCTTCTTTCACCAGAGCGCGCATTTTTTCTGCTAGCGGTGTGCCTCCTGGCTCACGGGTATTTACGATATCCTCAATACCGGCCGCTTTTAGCGTATCTAAAACGGTTTTAATCGCAGTGCTTTTACCCGCGCCTTCTAGGCCTTCAACGACAATAAAGTTTGCTTTCATCATTTGTTCTTTCTTAGTTCTCTTAAATAGGCACGAACAGCACGGTTGTGCTCAGCAAGGGATTTCGAAAATACATGTCCGCCCTTTCCACTTGCTACAAAATATAAATAGTTGCTGCTTTCTGGATTCAAAGCCGCTTCAATGGAAGCTTTACCAGCCATCGCAATCGGTGTTGGTGGCAAACCATTGATGGTATAGGTGTTATATGGTGTCGGCGTACGCAAATCTTTCTTACGAATGTTGCCATCGTAGGCGTCACCCATACCATAAATAACTGTCGGATCAGTTTGTAACCGCATGCGTTTGTTCAATCGGTTGATAAACACAGAAGCGACGCGCTCACGCTCAGAATCAATAGCCGTCTCTTTCTCGATGATAGACGCGAGAATCAAGGCTTCATATTTGTCCTGTAATGGCAGCTTTTCTTGACGAGCTTCCCAGCTAGCATCCAGTATTTTATTGAGTTTTCGATGCGCTCGTTTTAATAACTGGCTTTCACTCGCACCCGCTGTGTAATGGTAGGTTTCTGCTAAAAACAACCCTTCTAGCTTTTCTCTCTCAATTCCGAGCTTCGCAGCCATTTCTTTTTCTGAAAGATCGGTTAAATCATGCTTTAAATAAGGAGCACTTTTTAGTTGATCTACCCATTCAGAAAAGCGGCTGCCTTCAACAAAAGTGATCGCAAACTGGTATTCTTTTCCAGTATTCAGATGCTCCAATGTTTGCGAAAGCGACATACCAGGCTCAAGTTGGTAAGTACCCGCTCGCACCTGCAACAATTCTGGATATAAGTGAGGAATTAAACGGATGTACTCCGATGTTTCAATCACCTCATCTTCAACTAAGGCGCGCATGACATGATGAAAGCTTGTACCACTTTCTACAGTAAACAGCTGAGGTTGTTCCAATAGAATAGGCTTTTCAACGTATTGTTTAGCCTGTGAAATTATATAAAAAACAGCTGCTGCGCCTATCACTGCGATCAGCACAACAAAAGCCAACAGTTTTTTAATCACGTAGTTAAATTCCCTTGCAGTCGTTGAGTCAATTTTCCTATCGGAAATATAGTCTTAGAGTTCGATGTCACTATGCTGCGAATAGGTGCGACACCTAATATTGAGTTACACATGAAAGCCTCGTCTGCACTCAGCAAATCTGGAAGTATAAAACGCCCCTCGATGACTTCAATATGACTTACTTTAAGTAACTCAAGCACCTTACGACGCATTACGCCCGTAACGCCTGATAAGGTCAGCTCCGGCGTAAATACTTTATTACCTTTAACCCAAAAAAGGTTGGCCATTGTAGTTTCAATGACATGGTTTTGCACATTTAACGTTATTGCATCTGCAAACTCTGTATTGTCGATTTCAGCCTTGGCGAGAATCTGCTCTAAACGGTTGTTGTGCTTATGTCCAGCAAGTAAAGGTTGAATCCCTAGACGAGTATTACAAACGCCCAAGTCCACACCTTGTTCTTGCCAAGATGAATAATGAGAAGGAAACGCAAAATTGGAAATTGTCACGATAGGGCCTTCAATCCCATTAGGGCTATACCCTCGCCCGCCAATACCGCGGCTAACGTGAATCTTCACCCCCGCTCGTGCGTCAGATAATACCGCTTTGCTTGCCCAATCATGCACAACTTTCCAGTCAGGTGAAGAGATCTTCAAAGCGTCAAGGCAAGCACTCATGCGCTCAGTATGTTCTTGCCAGTAAACCAACTCTCCATTTTGGGTCAGGATGGTGGTAAAGCCTCCATCACCGTATTGGAATGAGCGATCACCTAGCTCTACATGCGTTTGCGGAACTCCATTTACCCAAAACATTCACGTACCTTCAAATTAGCAGACAACAAATAAAACAAAACGGCTCAATGCTAAGCATCGAGCCGTTAGAATACAAGTTTCGCTTATCTAAATTAGGTTAGATAGCGTTACTCAGCGAACTTCTTAAAGATCAAAGAACCGTTTGTACCACCAAAGCCAAACGAGTTACAGATAGCGTACTCCATACCTTCAACTTTGCGCGCTGTATGCGGCACAAGGTCGATGTCTAGACCTTCTTCTGGATCATCAAGGTTAATGGTTGGCGGAACAATTTGGTCAACCAAAGACATAACCGTGATAATTGCTTCAACAGAGCCAGCAGCACCTAATAGGTGACCCGTCATCGACTTAGTTGAAGACACAAGAACTTGCTTCGCACCTTCTTCACCAAGAGCACGTTTCACGCCTTTGATTTCTGCAACATCACCAGCTGGAGTAGAAGTACCGTGAGCATTCACATAACCTACTTGAGTACCTGTGATGTTAGCATCACGCATCGCCGCTTCCATCGCAAGTGCACCACCAGAGCCGTCTTCGCTTGGAGATGTCATGTGGTAAGCATCACCAGACATACCAAAACCAACCAGTTCTGCGTAAATCTTCGCGCCACGTGCTTTCGCGTGTTCGTACTCTTCAAGCACCATCATGCCAGCACCATCACCTAGAACAAAACCATCACGGCCTTTATCCCATGGGCGAGACGCTTTTTGAGGCTCGTCATTACGAGTAGATAGCGCTTTAGCTGCACCGAAGCCAGCCATGCCAAGAGGCGTAGAAGCTTTTTCTGCACCACCAGCAACCATCGCATCTGCATCGCCGTAGGCAATCATACGTGCTGCATGGCCGATATTATGCAGGCCAGTAGTACATGCGGTAGAAATCGCGATATTTGGACCACGAAGACCACGCATGATAGATAGGTTACCTGCAACCATGTTTACAATGGTCGAAGGAACAAAAAATGGGCTAACTTTGCGAGGGCCTTTGTCTACTAATGCAGTATGGCCAGTTTCGATAAGGTCAAGACCGCCAATGCCTGAGCCGATAGCAACACCAACTCGAGCCGCATTTTCTTCGGTAATTTGTAAGCCAGAGTTATCAAGAGCTTGAATACCCGCTGCAATGCCGTACTGGATGAAAAGGTCCATCTTACGAGCATCTTTTTTAGACATGTACTCTGTGCAATCGAAATCTTTAACAAGACCTGCAAAACGAGTTGAGAAGTTCGTAGTATCAAAGTGCTGGATATTTACGATACCACTTTGACCTTCTAGCAGGGCTTTCCAAGATGATTCTACTGTGTTGCCTACCGGTGACAACATACCCATGCCAGTGACAACTACACGACGCTTGGACACGATATAATTCTCCGGGAATTGAATATTTCTATGAGAGGATAGAAGAAGTTAGAAAGAACACAGGCGGTCTAGGAGACCGCCTGGGAGAGCTAATTACTGAGCGCTGTTTACGTAGTCGATTGCAGCTTGAACAGTAGTGATCTTCTCAGCTTCTTCGTCAGGAATCTCAGTGTCGAATTCCTCTTCTAGAGCCATAACTAGTTCTACAGTGTCTAGAGAATCAGCACCTAGATCATCAACGAAAGAAGCTTCGTTTTTAACTTCTGCTTCGTCTACACCTAGCTGTTCAATAATGATTTTCTTTACGCGTTCTTCGATGTTGCTCATTTTTCTTTTCCTTTACAGATTTCGCCTAATGCGATGATTCCGTAGTTTATTCGAACTATTGAAAGTTGCAAGGGGGTCCTTGCTGGTCAAACCACAAAATTAGCGAATTTAACCGAATTTCAATACATTTTTGACTTAAATCATGCACAAATCTTGCGCATAAGCATGACAAGTTCATGACAGTTAACTGCAACTATAGGCTATTTTTCACAATGTAAAATAGCTTATTTTGCATAAACTGTCGCATTAAACCATGTACATACCACCATTTACATGCAAAGTTTCACCAGTAATGTACGCTGCTTCAGGAGAAGCAAGGAAAACTACTGCTGATGCAATTTCACGTGGGTCACCTAAACGACCTGCTGGCACGTTCGACAAAGTTGCCGCACGTTGGTCATCATTTAGTGCCTTAGTCATGTCAGTTTCGATGAAACCAGGAGCAACAGTATTCACTGTTACACCACGAGACGCAACTTCACGAGCCATTGATTTAGTAAAACCAATCACGCCCGCTTTCGCTGCTGCGTAGTTAGTTTGACCTGCGTTACCCATGGTACCAACAACAGAGCCTACGTTGATGATACGACCCGCACGTTTTTTCATCATGCCGCGTAAAACCGCTTTAGACATGCGGTAGATAGGCGTTAGGTTGGTATCGATGATGTCGTTCCACTCATCATCTTTCATACGCATCAATAGGTTGTCACGAGTAATACCAGCGTTATTCACCAGAATATCGATCACACCAAATTCTTCGTTGATCGTTTTTAGTGTCGCTTCGATAGACTCGACATCGGTCACGTTAAGAGCTAGACCTTTACCGTTATCACCAAGATACTCGCTGATAGCAGCCGCACCACTTTCAGAAGTAGCAGTACCGATAACCGTAGCACCTCGCTCGACAAGAAGTTCCGCGATCGCGCGGCCAATACCACGGCTTGCGCCGGTAACTAGCGCGATCTTACCTTCTAGATTCATCATGTTGTGTTTCCTTTTCTTATCGCAAATTTATCGCTTGATGGATTACTTCGCAGCGTCTAGCGATGCGATATCATTCACTGCTGCTGCAGTTAGCGTTTTCACGATACGTTTTGTTAGACCTGTTAAAACTTTACCAGGGCCAAGCTCAAGAAGATTTTCTACGCCTTGTTCGTGCATCAGTTCAACTGTTTCAGTCCAACGAACTGGGCTATGTAGCTGACGAACAAGCGCATCTTTGATTTTTGCAGGATCTGTCTCAGCAACCACATCAACGTTGTTGATAACTGGCAGCTGTGGTGAGTTAAATTCGATAGACTCAAGAGCTACAGCAAGTTTTTCCGCTGCTGGCTTCATAAGTGCACAGTGTGAAGGTACTGAAACAGGAAGAGGAAGCGCACGCTTCGCACCGGCTTCTTTACATAGCGCACCAGCTCGCTCTACTGCGTCTTTGCTACCAGCGATAACGACTTGACCAGGCGAGTTAAAGTTTACTGGAGAGACCACTTCGCCTTGCGCTGCGTCTTCACACGCTTTTGCAATCGCATCATCAGCCAAACCGATAATCGCGTACATTGCGCCAGTACCAGCTGGTACTGCTTCTTGCATAAGTTGACCACGTAATTCAACCAGCTTGATGGCTTCTTTAAAGTCAATAACACCCGCACATACAAGTGCTGAATACTCACCTAGGCTGTGACCGGCTAGGTTTGCTGGTTGCTCTAAGCCAAGTTCCTGCCATACACGCCAGATTGCAACAGATGAAGCTAGCAAAGCTGGTTGAGTACGGAAAGTCTCGTTTAAATCTTCTGCAGGTCCATTTTGAACAAGCGCCCATAGATCGTAACCTAGTGCGTCAGATGCTTCTGCAAATGTTTGTTTTACTACGTCATATTGTTCGCCTAGTTCTGCAAGCATACCTACAGCTTGAGAACCTTGACCTGGAAATACGATAGCAAACTTGCTCATGTTGTTTTCCTTTAAGCAAAGTAAAAAGAAATAAGATGCACCAAGTGCACCTTAAATTTTGAATTCTTGTGAAACTTAGAACTTCACAAGGGCCGAGCCCCAAGTGAATCCGCCGCCAAACGCTTCAAGAAGCAGAGTTTGACCGCGTTTAATACGACCATCACGTACCGCTTCATCTAGTGCTGTTGGCACCGTCGCAGCTGATGTGTTGCCGTGTTTATCAAGTGTAATCACGACTTGGTCTAGTGACATCGAAAGTTTCTTCGCTGTCGCTGAAATAATGCGGTAGTTCGCTTGGTGCGGCACTAGCCAGTCTAGTTCAGACTTATGCATGTTGTTGGCTTCAAGCGTATCTTTTACTAGTTTCGATAGCTGAGTGACAGCGACTTTGAATACTTCGTTCCCAGCCATATGAAGCCATTTATCCGCATCTTGCCCCCGCACAGGTACAGGTAGGCTTAGAAGCTCTCCGAATTGACCATCCGAGTATATGTGGGTAGAGATAATGCCAGGCTCTTGGCTAGCGCCTACGACAACGGCTCCGGCACCATCACCAAATAGAATAATGGTTGAACGGTCTGTCGGATCACACGTTTTAGACAAAGCATCTGAACCAATCACAAGTACGTTTTTGCACATACCAGATTTGATATGTTGGTCTGCAACAGATAATGCGTACACAAAACCAGAACAAGCAGCGGCTAAGTCAAAAGCTGGACAACCTTTAATGCCAAGCTTTGCCTGCACCTGACACGCAGATGAAGGGAAAGTATGGCTACTGCTCGTTGTGGCTACGATAATCAGGTCGATATCGTTTTTATCAATACCCGCCATATCGATAGCGTTTTCAGCTGCGTAGAATGCCATGTCTGCTACAGTTTCGTTTTCTGCAGCAATTCGACGCTCTTTAATACCCGTGCGAGCAACGATCCACTCATCACTTGTATCTACCATTTTCTCTAGATCTGCGTTTGTACGCACCTGAGATGGCAGGTAGCTGCCAGTACCTAAAATTTTGCTATACATGAAGACTAATAATGCCTCTCGAGTAAAACCGCTTCCAAACGATCGCTAATACGGCTTGGTACTTGTCGTTTGACCTCGTGTACTGCCTCGCCAAGTGCATTGACAATCGCAGATACATCCGCACTTCCATGGCTTTTTATGACAATGCCGCGCAATCCTAGCAAACTTGCGCCGTTATACTGGTCGGGGTTCAGTGTTTTTAGTTCATTAAACAGCCTAGAAAACAACTTTCTAGCTATCCAACCCTTTATCGTTGATGCCATTATGCTGGTTTTAATTTTTTCGATAAAAAGTTGAGCTGTTCCCTCACTGGCTTTTAAGCATACGTTGCCGACAAATCCATCACAAACAATGACGTCAGCAACATCATGCAAAATTTGATTACCTTCAATATAACCGACAAAGTTAATCGCATCGGTCTGAGAAAGCATTTCTGCGCAACGTTTGACTAAATCGTTACCTTTAATCTCTTCTGCGCCAATATTGAGTACAGCAACGCGAGGAGGACGACCCAAGTGTTCTTCAGCTAATGCACTGCCCATTACAGCAAATTGGAACAAGCTATCAGCATCGCACGATACATTCGCCCCCAGATCTAGCATCCAAGTGCGCTTTCCGGTAATCGTCGGTAAAGCGGAAACTAAAGCAGGACGTTCAATGCCAGGAAGTAACTTAAGAATGAAACGCGATAGTGCCATTAATGCACCGGTGTTGCCACCACTAACACAAGCATCCGCTTTCTGCTCAGAAACCAAATCGATAGCCATACGCATAGAACTATTTTGGCTATTACGTAACGCCAATGAAGGTTTTTCTGAGTTCGAGATAACTTTCTCGCTGTGAAGAATAGTCAAGCGGGAACTGGTCGAGGTACCGAGTTGAGATAATTGAGACGTGATCAGAGATTGATCACCAATAAGAATCACTTTTAGCTCTGGGAAATGAGACAGTGCCTGCACGGCGGCAGGCACTGTTACGCGTGGACCGAAATCCCCGCCCATTGCATCAAGTGCAACGGTAATACTTTGCAAAGGTTCAACCTTACTTGTTGATAACCTTTTGACCACGGTAGTAACCTTCAGCAGTTACATTGTGGCGTAGGTGAGTTTCACCAGAAGTCGCGTCTACAGATAGAGCAGCTGTAGTTAGCGCATCGTGTGAACGACGCATACCGCGCTTAGAACGAGTTTTACGGTTTTTCTGTACGGCCATTGACCCTACTCCTATACTATTGGGTTAAAAACCTGAAGAAGAATCGGCTACCACACCTATTACTTTTTCAGACTTTTCAAAACGTCGAATGGATTCGGTTTTTCTTCCTCAATTTCTTCAGGAATCTCACCAAAAACCATGTTATTTGAATCAACGCTACAATCCGCTTCATCGTGCATCGCAATTTGAGGTAATGCTAAGATGAACTCGTCTTCAACAAGTTGTATGAGGTCTAATTCACCATATTCATTTAGATCTACCAAATCATAAATTTCTGGTGCTTCCTGTTCTGTTTTCTCACCGTAGTAAGGAGTAGAAAGGAATTCAACTTCGCACTCATGTGCGAATACCTCATTACAACGCTGACACTCTAAATCGACTTCGATGTTAGCTTTACCAGAGATAACAACGAGTCGCTGTTCATCCATCCCAAATGACAATGAGACTTCTGCGTCGCGTTTTACGCCTTCAGTTGTTTCCACTAAGCGCTTGAAAAGACTAGCTTGGATGATGCCATCGTAATCCAATCGTTTCTGTGCAGCTTTAGCTGGGTCAACCGTTCGCGGTATTTTTACCTTTTGCATAGGGCGCGAATATTATCTTCCAAATCAAAATTAGTCAAAGAAAAAGGCAAAAAAGTTGTACTTTTTTACGCTTAACATACAGAGCATTAGCCAGAATCATTTTTGATCGATTATCCTATTGGAAATGCTCCCACGAATTGTAATTCAAAATGAAAAATTACCAACTGGTTTTAGCCTCAACTTCCCCTTTTCGTAAACAACTGCTTGAAAAGCTCTCACTACCATTCGTTTGTTTACCACCTGATTGCGATGAAACACCTTTTGACCAAGAAACGCCAACTGAACTTGTGCAGAGACTGGCCCAAGAGAAAGCAATATCTTGCCAGACGGATAAAGCAAGTTTAGTTATCGGCAGTGACCAAGTTTGTGTCATTAATGGTGAAATCGTTGGCAAGCCTTTAAATAGAGATAACGCGATAAATCAACTTTTGGCTCAAAGTGGAAAAGTCATCACTTTCTATACTGGTCTTGCGGTACATAACACCGTCACAAACCATACAGAAGTCGGCTTTGATTCTTTCGAGGTGCACTTTAGAGATTTAACGCTTGAACAAATCGAACGCTACGTCGACAGGGAAGAACCTTTTTACTGCGCAGGCAGCTTTAAAAGCGAAGGCATGGGAATTTGTTTGTTTACGAAATTAGTTGGTAAAGACCCGAACACACTTGTCGGACTACCATTGATTGATTTGATTGATATGTTGCATGTTCAAGGACTCGATGTCCTTTAACCCAAATACGATAAAAGGGAGCCACAGGCTCCCTTTTGCATCCGCGAGGAAAACATGGTTACGCGTTTCTTAAACCCGCCAACACTTTTTCTAGTTTCGGTTCCATCGGTGCGTTGATTTCCATCCACTCATCATTTGATGGGTGTTGGAACTTGATGTTTGCCGCGTGTAGGAACAAACGATCTAAACCAACTTGACCTGTATAAGCATCAAAGCGACGATCACCGTAGCGATCATCCCAAGCGATTGGGTGACCAGTGTATTGCGTATGAACTCGGATTTGGTGAGTTCGACCAGTAATCGGACTCGCCTGAATCAATGTAGCTTGTTCGAACTTTTCCAAAATCTTAAAACGCGTTTCTGACGGCTTACCATTAGGGTTAACACGAACAATACTGTTCACTTCGTTTTTGAGCAGTGGCGCGTTCACAACCTTACAACTGCTTTTCCATTGCCCCATGACAAGAGCTAAGTAAAACTTCTTTACTGTCTTTTCACGAAACTGGGCTTGCAAGTGACGAAGTGCAGAACGCTTCTTAGCAACCAGCAAAATCCCTGAAGTATCACGGTCAATACGATGCACAAGTTCAAGAAAGCGAGCTTGAGGTCGCAGAGCCCTAAGCGCTTCAATCGCACCAAACTTTAAACCACTGCCACCATGCACAGCGGTGCCAGATGGTTTGTTTAGAATCAACATATGATCATCTTCGAAGATAATCATATTTTCCAACTCAGCGACTTTGTTAAGTTTCGTACTTGGTGCGACATCGTCATCTTTTTTCTCGACGGTAACCGGTGGAATACGAACGAGATCGCCTGCTTTTAACTTGTACTCTGCTTTTATACGCTTTTTATTTACGCGCACTTCGCCCTTACGCACAATTCTGTAAATCATGCTTTTAGGAATGTCTTTTAATTGGTTGCGCAAAAAATTATCAATGCGCTGACCCGCCATATCTTCGTCAATGTCGACGAACTGGACTTTTGTTCTTATTTCGTTCATGAGCCGTATTGTAAACTCAATTTCGTGCGACTTCACATTATTCTTGTCGTAAAAGAAACACTCGGTGGCACATACTGGTCTAAATTTCGCCAAGCTTTTGTTTAAATTATTAAAACTCTCAATCAAGTTCTCAATTTGTTTTCTGTCTTGAACAGTTTGCACATCTCAATTGCTTATGAAACAGCCAGTTATAAAATAGAAATTTTGAGTTTAGCGGCAAATTTTCTATCGTTTGCGTGAAAGCAGATTGCTGATAGCCACGCGCACTGCTATAGTTCACAGCTGCTAAGGAAGGTTTGGTTACATTTTATTCATTACCAATCATTTATCCTCAAGCAATGTGAGTAGATCGTTGAAGGTCGAGTGCAGCATTGGCGTGAGACACATCGAATTCAACACTCTTGCCACCCTACTCCTCGCATATTCACGTTGAGTACCTACCGCCCAAATAGCGGGTCACAAGTCTACGTTTCCAACAGAAACCACAAGAGGCTTGTGATGACTGAAGTGCCCGAGAGCATCCCCTTCCAGCCGGGAGGCTGCAAAATACAAGCCATGGGATCAGGCACCGTGAAAGAGCGAAAAAACAGTGGCAAGTCGACAAGAAAGATATAAAAGAAAAGACAACGAGAATTTTCAATGAAAAGAATGTTAATTAACGCAACTCAAAAAGAAGAGTTGCGTGTCGCTCTGGTTGATGGCCAGCGACTTTTCGATCTTGATATCGAGAGTCCAGGTCATGAATCTAAAAAAGCGAATATCTACAAAGGACGTATCACACGTATCGAACCAAGCTTAGAAGCCGCATTTGTTGATTACGGCGCCGAGCGTCACGGTTTCCTCCCTCTCAAAGAAATTGCCCGCGAATATTTCCCTGAAGGTTACACCTACCAAGGTCGTCCAAGCATCAAAGAAGTGCTAACGGAAGGCCAAGAAGTTATCGTTCAAGTGGAAAAAGAAGAACGTGGAAGCAAGGGCGCAGCTCTTACTACTTTCATTTCTCTTGCTGGTAGTTACCTTGTTCTGATGCCTAACAACCCTCGTGCTGGCGGTATTTCTCGTCGAATCGAAGGTGACGAGCGTACTCAACTAAAAGCCGCATTAAGTACTTTGGAACTGCCTCAGGGCATGGGCCTAATCGTACGTACTGCTGGCGTTGGCAAGAGTGCTGAAGAGCTTGAGTGGGATTTGAATGTACTACTTAACCACTGGGGTGCAATCAAAGGTGCAGCGGACTCTAACCCTGCTCCATTCTTAATCCACCAAGAAAGTAACGTTATCGTTCGTGCAATCCGTGACTATTTGCGTCGTGATATTGGCGAAATCTTAATTGATAGCAACACCATCTACGAACGTGCAAAAGAGCACATTCAATTGGTGCGCCCTGATTTCCTTAACCGCGTTAAGAAATATGAAGGCGAAGTTCCACTATTCAGCCACTACCAAATCGAAAGCCAAATTGAATCGGCTTTCCAACGTGAAGTGCGTCTGCCATCTGGCGGTTCTATTGTTATTGACCCGACTGAAGCACTAACGTCTATCGATATCAACTCTGCTCGTGCAACCAAGGGCGGTGATATTGAAGAAACAGCCCTAAACACGAACCTAGAAGCAGCCGACGAAATTGCTCGCCAGTTACGTCTACGTGACTTGGGTGGCTTAGTGGTTATCGACTTTATCGATATGACACCTGTTCGCCACCAACGAGAAGTAGAAAACCGTCTACGTGAAGCCGTTCGTCTTGATCGCGCTCGTGTACAAATCGGTCGTATTTCTCGCTTTGGTTTGTTGGAGATGTCACGTCAACGTTTAAGCCCTTCTCTAGCAGAAGCAAGCCACCACATCTGTCCTCGCTGTAGCGGTACTGGAGTCGTTCGCGACAACGAATCTCTAGCACTTTCTGTACTTCGTTTAATCGAAGAGGAAGCACTGAAAGACAATACAGCGCAAGTTCTCGCAGTTGTACCTGTGCCAATCGCTTCTTACTTGTTGAACGAAAAACGTCGTTCAGTTAACCATATCGAACGCATTCAAGAAGTGAAGATTACGGTTGTTCCAAACTCTGACATGGAAACGCCGCACTTCGAAGTTATCCGTGTTCGTGAAGGTGAAGAGTTCGATCTGATTTCTTACCTACTTCCTAAAAAACTGGAAGCAATGAAAGAAGCGGAAGGTAAAGAGCCAGCGGAAGTTGACGTAAAACCAAAACGAATTGAAGAGCCAGTTCTTAAAGGCTTTGCGGCTCCGTCTCAAACCGCACCTGCACCAACAGCTAAACCAGCTCCTGAGGCGAAGAAGAAAGAACAAAACGTTGAACAAGAAGAGAAACCTGGATTGTTCAGCCGTCTGTTTAAAGCACTTGGTAGCTTCCTATTCGGTGGTTCTGAAGAAACAAAAGAAGAACAGAAACCTCAGGAAGAGAAAAAACCAAATCGCGATAATCGACGTAACAAACGTGATCGTAACGATCGTCGTCGCAATAACAACCAGCGCGATAATCGTGATAACCGCGACAATCGCGATAACCGACGTCGTCGTAAGCCTCGTGATGAGCAGGCTAATGAGCAAAACGAAGCTCAACAACAAACAAATAAACCGCAAAACCGTAACCAAAAGCGTAAACCTAAAGCTCAACAGGCAGATAAAGCCCAAGAGCAGAAAGCAAACGCAAAAGTAGCGGAAAAAGGTCTGCAGCTAGCAGCGGAAGCTCGTACTGAAACAAAACCAGAAGAGAGCAAACCGAAGCAGCAAAATGCGAAAGCAGAAAAAGTGAAAGAGCGCCGCCAACGTCGCAAATTGAACAAGTCTGTACGCGTTAAGGACCAAGAAGCTATTGAGAAGAAAGCCGAAGAAACAGCGGTTAAGACTCAAGAAACGGTTGAAGCTAAAGTTGAAAAGCCAACAGAAGCAGCGGTAGAGGCACAGCAAGACAACAAGCAAGCAGAGTCTAAGCAACGTCGTAATCGTCGTTCGCCACGTCACCTGCGTGCAAGCGGCCAGCGTCGTCGCCGTGGCCGTGATCGCCGCCCTAACCCGTTCCGCCTACGTAAGGGAGGTGTCGCTTCTCCTGAAATGGCTATGGGTAAAGTAATGCCACGTTACATTCCGAAACCAGCACCTAAGAAGGAAGAGCGAGTTAAGGAAGAAGCTGTAGCAGCAGTACCTACAATCCAAGGTGGCTTTGCGTGTCCAGAAATGGCAATGGGTAAAGTGATTATTCGTCGCGAGCAGCCTGTCGTAACAGATGCGCCAGTTGTTGAACACAAGGTTCAAGAAACCGTTGAAGCGAAAGTGGAAGCTCCAGTAGTAGAAGCACCCGTTGTGGAAGCACCTGCTGTGGAAACAGTAATCACAGAAAAAGCTGAATCAGCAGTAATAGAAACAGCATCGGTAGAGCCTATCGTTGAAACTCCTGTAACTGAACATGCTGAACCGGTTGATGCCATTGTAGAAACGGCACCTGCTGAAGAGCCTGTGGTTGAAGCAGCAAAAGAGATTGCAGCCGAAGCGCCAGTAGCTAAATCAGAGCCTAAAGTCGAAGCCATTAAAGTTGCGGCTAAGCTAAACGCTAGCGCACCGATGACGAAAGCACCTGGCCCTCAAGAGCTACGCGAAATCACGGTTGCAGCAGCACCGTTCAAAACCGAACGTTACCAAGCTAAAGGTGCGGGTAGCCAAGTGGCTAAAAACCGCGCATCAGCAGAGATGACAAAGCCTAACTTTAACTAGGCTAAATCATTACGTTCAACTGCTTAACGGCATAAATAAATTAAAGGCTACCATCTGGTAGCCTTTTTTATCTTCATATTTGCCCAATAAATTGTTCATATAAATACCAATTCGTGATCACATTTGTACGCCATTATTCGTATCATTCTTGAACTTAATCACACTTTTCGGTAGCATGCGCCGACTCAAGTTTTCGACACCATTCTGATGCTGCTCTTTTAATACTACGGTTTACACTGCAATGTTTGATTAGAAATCAACCACTCAGTGGCTTGTGCAAATACGAATATGTGTCGGGTTTAACTCATTGCAAAGAGAACTTAAAAACAAACATGTTCGAATTTCCCCAATTTTCTAAGCACTCCGTAAAAAATGATGTGCTATCAGGCTTAACCGTTGCGCTAGCATTGGTTCCTGAAGCTGTCGCATTTGCGTTCGTCGCAGGCGTAGATCCGATGGTCGGTCTTTACGCTGCATTCATCGTTGGTCTTATTACTTCCATTTTCGGTGGTCGTCCTGGCATGATCTCTGGTGCAACAGGTGCCATGGCAGTCGTAATGGTTTCGCTTGTCGCGACTCACGGTGTCCAGTACCTATTCGCAGCCATCATGCTCGCTGGTATTCTTCAAATTGCCGCTGGTATGTTTAAATTGGGTAAGTTCATCCGTATCGTACCTCACCCTGTGATGATCGGTTTTGTGAACGGTCTGGCTATTGTTATCTTCCTAGCTCAGTTGGGTCAGTTTAAAGCGCCAGACATCAACGGCATGCTCACTTGGCTACCACAAGACCAGATGCTGCTAATGCTTGGTTTGGTTGCGCTGACTATGGCAATCATTCACTTTCTACCAAAAATCACAACAGCTGTACCCTCTTCACTTGTTGCGATCGTAACGGTGACGGCTTTAGTGGTTGGCTTGGATCTGGAAACTCGAACTGTTGTTGACTTCCTGCGTACAATGTCTGGTGATGAAGCTGCAACACTCGCAGGTTCACTACCAACCTTCTCTATTCCTGCGGTACCATTTACACTAGAGACACTACAAATCATTCTTCCATACGCGATCATTCTCGCGGCCATTGGTCTAATTGAATCTCTACTAACACTGACAGTTTTAGATGAGATGACGAATACTCGTGGTCAATCTAACCGCGAATGTATCGGTCAAGGTATGGCAAACATGACGTGTTCTGTGTTTGGCGCGATGGGTGGTTGTGCGATGATTGGTCAGTCGATGATCAACGTAAACTCAGGTGGTCGTGGTCGTCTATCTGGTATCGTTGCGGCTATCGCTCTATTGATGTTTATCTTATTCGCTTCTTCGCTAATTGAAATGATCCCACTCGCTGCTCTGGTTGGTGTGATGTTCATGGTTGTCATTGGTACATTCGAATGGGCAACATTTAAGCTAGCACGCCGCGTACCGAAGCAAGACTTCTTCGTTATTGTTCTTGTGACCGTTGTTACTGTTCTTACTGACCTTGCTGTTGCCGTAGCGGTTGGTGTTATCGTTTCTGCATTAATGTTTGCATGGCAACACGCTAAGCACATCTATGCCGACACGTGCTTAAACGAGGAAGGTTCAAAAGAGTACAAGATTCACGGCCCTATTTTCTTTGGCTCTGCGGCTAACTTCCTGGAGTTGTTTAACGCGCCTGAAGATCCAAAAGATGTGATTGTCGATTTTGCAGACTCTCGCGTGACAGATCACTCTGCAATTGAAGCCATTGAAACACTGGCTGAGCGTTACAATGCTCAAGGTAAAACGCTGCACCTTCGTCACCTAAGCCCAGATTGTCGTAAACTTTTGGACAAAGCTGGCAGCTTGGTTGAAATTAACGTGAAGGAAGACCCAAGCTACAAAGTCGCAACCGACATACTAGCGGGTTAACACGAATAAAAAGGGATGAGCTGAGCTCATCCCTTTTTCTATTGTCTTCAAGCACGGCGATTATAGCTTCTTCAAAATTGCGTCTGATGCCTCTTCGATTAAATCAAGCACCAGTTCAAAGCCATCTTCCCCACCATAATATGGGTCCGGGACTTCGTCGTAACTTGACTCAGAATGACTTAAAAATAACGATACTTTGTGTCGATACTTCAACGGACAAATATCCAATAAATCGGCCAAATTTGCTTTATCTGCGGCTAATATAAGGTCAAACTTTTCAAAGTCATCAATGGTGACTTGGCGCGCTTGCATTCCTTTAAAAGAATAACCTCGCTGCTTTCCTGCTGCCATCGCTCTTGAATCCGGTCGGTTTCCTGCGTGGTAGCCAATTGTACCTGCCGAATCAACCTCTACTTCAACGCCTAGCTTTTGAGCTTTCGCTCTTAACACTGCCTCTCCAGTTGGTGACCGACAAATGTTTCCCATACAAACAACAAGTATTTTCTTCATTTTATTCCCTGAATTATCGGTGGTTTTTCTTCACGATATGTTGGTCTATCATAGCGAGATAAATCAATGAACCCAAATTAGCTTGGGCACAGCACGAAAAGGAATTGAGGAAGTATTATGTCTATCGAAGAAAATAAAGAAGCACGCCATAAAGCTCGCCAACAAAAAGTCAAAGAACAGGTAGACGCAAAAATCGCTGCTGCTCAAGAGGAAAAAGGTCTGCTACTGATCATTACCGGAAATGGTAAAGGTAAATCGACATCAGGATTCGGTACGATCGCACGCGCAGTGGGTCATGGTTTGAATTGTGCTGTCGCGCAGTTTATTAAAGGTACTTGGGACAACGGTGAGCGCAACCTACTTGAGAAACTCGGCGTTGAATTCCAAGTAATGGCGACCGGCTTTACATGGGAAACTCAAAACAAAGCCGCTGATACCGAAGCAGCGCAAGGCGTATGGCAAGAATGTAAGCGCATGCTCAAAGATGAATCTATCGATGTGGTTCTTTTTGACGAGCTGACGTACATGGTGAGCTACGGCTACATTGATTTAGACGAGGTCGTTGAAGCGCTGAACAACCGCCCTAAAATGCAGTCGGTTATTATTACTGGGCGTGGCGCACATCGAACCCTGATTGAAATGGCCGATACCGTTTCTGAAGTGAAAAATGTAAAGCACGCATTTGAATCTGGCGTAAAAGCCCTCAAAGGCGTCGATTGGTAACACTCGCAGAGTAATTTAAAAAGGGTTGGCAAAATGCCAACCCTTTTGATTTTCACGCACGGTTAGTTGAAAAGATTCTTCAATAAACCATCGACCGCATCTTTGGTTTTCTCGTCTTTGATTTTGTCCGTTAGCTTCTCCACGCCACGATCGATTTCTTTTTGAGCTTTCTGCTTCAGAACATCATCGAATACGAGCTTGAATTTAGGATCTGCCCACTTACCAGACACATTGATTGGAATCGTGATGTCTTTCAGCTCATCTATATCTTTACCGCCCTGGCCTTCTAGGCTGCCTACAACTGACGTGCTGATAGTAAAGTCGACTGTTTCATTGATGTAGTTTGCGGTACCTTTACCACGAACACGTAACAATGGAGACTGAGCTTGCATATTATCCGTTGATACAACACCTTTGTTGAGTTTCAATGTCGCCGTCATCGCACTGAAGTCTGTTTTCTTAGCTACATTGGTGCCTTCAACTTTTTGCCCTTTAAATTTCGCATAGTTTTCACGAATCAACTGAGCAACGTTGATGCCATTCACCGCACCGTCAGCAAAATTGATAACAACCGTACCAGATAGATTCTTCTTGATACCGGTAGGCGTGAGACTCTTACCTGTAACATTCACATCAATGTTACCTGTCCCTTCAAGTTTGTCGTTTTCAGCAACGTCTATAAGTAGCGGTTGAACTTTCACGCCTTTGATTGACTTTTTAACACTGTAAGTCGCTGGTGATTGGCGTGCATCTAACTTCGCTGTCGCTGAGATTGAGCCTTGGTACAACTTCGAACTAAATGATGTAAGCTCAAACACGCCACGATTCACAGTGAAGCTCGTTTTTACCGCTTCCATCTTCGCATTTGCCGCTTTGAATTTGTCGATGGTAATGTCACCCTTTACATCTAACGTTTTCAACGCAGACAAATCAGGCTCAACCTCAGGTCCGGCAGGAGCACTCTCGCCACCAGAAGCAGGCTTATTACCTTCGGCAGCTTGCTTATCTAACCCTAACAACTCATCAAGATCGATATTGGGGCTATGGAGAGCAAAGCGTACTTTAGGAATATCACCGAGTGTCACATCTGCCTTACCATCTAGGGCGATAGCATTCGCTGTTAACTTCTCTAGAACAAAACTCAGGTGGTTTTTCGTTAGGTCGAAAGACAGATCAGACACCATGTCGACTTTCATCGGGGACTGAGGTAAGGCATCACCCTCAAAAGTCGATTTAAGAGTTAACTTATCCAACTGTACTTTGCTGATAGCCTTGTCCACGCTAAGTTGACCAGCACCCTGCATATCTAACTTCATACCACCAGCGTCACCCTTAATGGCATAAGTCAGGTTATTTACTGTATCGAATTCAAACGTGTCTAAACCGATCGTTGCCGATTCAATCTTATTGGCAGGGTCAGAGTATGTCGCATCAAAGTTGATGTTCTTTAGCGCGTAGTTTGCCAAACCTTTTTCTAGCTTAAAGTCTGCCTGACCTTTCGCGGTGAACTTTTGGTCGTTCATTTCGCCCTTCACGCCAAAATCAGCCGTTGTCCAGTTGTCAAAAGCGAATTCGGAAAGGTTTAATGAAATATCATAAAGTTTGGTGTAACTACCGGCTTGCTTATCCTGCATTTCTAATGAGCCATTAGAAACCGTAACACCAGCAAGATTAATGCTCCAATCAGAGCCAGCAGGCTGCGTTTCACCATTTTGCGTAGGCGCAGTATCGCTCGCTTGCTCTGCTTGTTGTGTTTGGGCTTTCGTCAATGCATCAATATTCTTGCTGCCATCTTTCTTGGTTTCAATGTAGAACTCAGCCCCATCAAGCGTGACGTTTCCAATTTCAAGCTGTTGACTAAAAAGTGGCATGACAGAGATATCTACACCAACGGTATCAACTTTGAATAAATTGGGTTTACTAAAGCCTTGTGGGTTTCGCAACTCTGTATGTCCCAACTCAAAGCCAATCGATGGGAAAAATTGCCAACTGATATCCCCTTCAATCACCAACTCTAATCCCGTTTGCTTTTGCGCTTGCTCAACAATAAGGGGTTTAAACTGATTCGGATTGACGAAGATGGTTAACGCTAAAATTGCGACCAAAATGACCACAATCGGTATTGCTAGAATTAAGAGCAGTTTCTTCATTTGTTTTTCCTTGCTCGAGTGTTTTTACAATTATAAGCGCAGACTCCATTTACCGCTGACAGTTCCACAAAAGCGTGAAAAGTGTCTGGTTTTAACCTGCAACTGACTAATTTAAAAACAAAAAAAGAAGTGGCACTTAAGGTGCCACTTCTTCTCGTAAAAATAAAGCGATATAGCCGTCTATAGGCTTAAGCTTTCAAAAGTCTTGCAATGTGAGCTTTTAATACATCAATTGCGATACGGTTTTTACCACCGCGAGGAACAATAATGTCCGCATATTGCTTAGAAGGTTCGATAAACTGCATGAACATCGGACGTACTGTTTGTTGGTATTGCTTAAGAACAGACTCCATAGTTCGGCCTCGTTCTTCCACATCACGCTTAACACGGCGAAGCAAGCAAATATCTAACGGTGTGTCCATAAATACTGTCGCATGCATCAAATCACGAAGACGAGGGTCTGTAAGAAGAAGGATACCTTCTAGAATGATCACCTTTTTAGGTGTCATTGTGGTGGTGTTAATTGTTCTTGTGTGCTCAGTGTAGCTGTACTCAGGCACTTCTACTGCTTCACCACGTACCAATTTTTCTAGGTGCTCACACAGTAGGTCGTGGTCCAACGCACTCGGGTGATCGTAGTTCGTCTTTACTCGCTCTTCCATGCTTAGGTGGCTTTGGTCGTTGTAGTAGCAATCTTCCGTGATGACACCGATTTGATGATCGCCTACTTTCGCGCGAAGCTCATTATAAATAGTGCTCGCGATCAGACTTTTTCCAGAAGCAGAAGCGCCAGCAATACCTACGATGACGCATTGATTATTATCAGACATTAGTTTGCACCCGATGATGATTTCTTGTCACATAAAAAGATAAACTGCCTGATTATAGGGAGTTCACCCCATAGTTACTAGTTGGAATTAGGGTTTAGTCATAAGTTTCTGCCTGCTCAGAGGATTAACCTCCGAGCAAACGTTAAAATGTGCAATTATCAACCAACAGGCATAGTAAACTTAGTTCACCATTGTAAAGCTAATCGCATCTGGTTTTGCTTTGCCTTGCCAAAACATCGTGCTACATACGCGATCGGCAAGTTGCTTATAATACCCTGCATGCTCACTTTCTGGGCGTCTTGCTACCGTTGGCACGCCAGCGTCAATATCTTCTCGCATAGAGATATGAAGCGGAACTTGTCCTAACAATGCTAAGCCAAATTCTTGCGACATTTTTTCAGCTCCGCCCATACCAAAAATATGCTCTTTCGCGCCACATTGACTACAAATGTGATAACTCATGTTTTCCACAACACCAATAACCGGGACATGGACTTTGTTAAACATTGCCGCTCCCTTCCTTGCATCGGCAAGGGCTAAATCTTGCGGCGTTGTGACTAGCACGCTACCTGTTACCGGAATTTGTTGTGACAGAGTCAATTGAATATCCCCCGTACCTGGCGGCATATCAATCACCAAATAATCCAAATCTGGCCAATCTGTTTCAGTTAATAACTGCGACAATGCTTTTGAAGCCATTGGACCGCGCCATATCGCCGCTTCTGATTTATCCACCAAATAACCGATAGAATGAGTATAGATGCCGTGAGCAAAAATGGGTTCCATCCACTTGCCATCACGAACTTCTGGTTTAGCATCTTCTTGCCCCAACATCATAGGTACAGACGGACCATAGATATCTGCATCCAACAATCCCACTTTCGCCCCAGATTGAGCAATCGCCAACGCTAAGTTAACTGCGGTAGTAGATTTACCAACGCCACCTTTCGCAGAACTGACGGCAATGATGTTCTTAACACCCTTAACCGAGTTAGCCACTTGAGTTTCTAAAGCTTTAACTCCAAGGCGAATATTAAATGGGAATTCAGCCACTTTACCCGAGGCTTGCTGCTGTTTGATCCAGTCATGCAGTACGGTTTGAAGCTCATTACTTGCGAATGGCAACGTTATATCAATAGAACCCTGTGTCGTAATCGAAATTGCGCCATGAATATCTGCCCAGTTTTCCACCAAATGTAGATGTTGGAATTGGTTAAACCAGTGACAAAAATCTTGTTTTGAAGTGAACTGATGCATAAGCCCTCCTTTTAGATGTCATGCTACCACCGTCCAGGCTCAACCAGAACCCCAAAAAAACTAAGGCATTCCGCAGTTTGACACCTTGGAGTTAGTCAGTTCATGGGGTAGTATTATCCATCAAAATTTATTTATACCTATCAAGAAAAGCGAATATTAAGTATGGCAAACGATCCAAAAAACTTTCCGTCAAGGAAAATGCTGGTAACTTGTGCCCTTCCGTACGCTAACGGTTCGATCCACCTTGGTCATATGCTTGAGCATATCCAAGCGGACATTTGGGTTCGTTACCAACGCCTACGCGGCAACACTGTAAACTTCATCTGTGCTGACGATGCTCACGGCACGCCAATCATGCTTAAAGCGCAACAGATGGGTATTACTCCTGAAGAAATGATTGCCGCAGTTAGCGAAGAGCACCAAAAAGACTTCGCTGGATTTGATATCAGCTTTGATAACTACCACAGCACACACTCAGATGAGAACCGTGAGCTAGCGTCACACATTTATCTTGAGTTGAAGAAAAATGGCTTTATCTCTAGCCGCACTATCTCTCAGCTGTTCGATCCAGAAAAAGAGATGTTCTTACCGGACCGTTTCGTAAAAGGTACCTGTCCAAAATGTAAGTCTGAAGACCAGTACGGTGACAACTGTGACAACTGTGGTGAGACTTACAGCCCAACAGAACTGATCAATCCTAAATCTGCGGTTTCTGGTGCGACGCCAGTAATGAAAGATTCAGAGCACTTCTTCTTCGACCTGCCTCAGTTTGAAAGCATGCTAAAAGAGTGGACTCGCTCTGGCTCGCTACAAGCTGAAACAGCGAACAAAATGCAAGAATGGTTCGAATCTGGTTTGCAGCAATGGGATATCTCACGTGACGCACCATACTTTGGCTTCGAGATCCCTGGTGAGAAAAACAAATTCTTCTACGTGTGGCTAGACGCGCCTATCGGCTACATGGGCTCTTTCAAAAATCTATGTGACAAGCGCGACGACCTAGATTTCGACGAGTATTGGAAAAAAGACAGCTCAGCAGAGCTGTACCACTTCATCGGTAAAGACATCGTTTACTTCCACAGCCTATTTTGGCCAGCAATGCTAGAAGGTTCTGGCTTCCGCAAGCCTAACAACGTATTCGTACACGGTTACGTAACCGTAAACGGCGCGAAAATGTCGAAGTCTAAAGGTACGTTCGTAAAAGCAAGCACTTACCTAGAGCACCTAGACCCTGAGTGTCTACGTTACTACTACGCTGCGAAGCTAAACAGCCGTATCGATGATCTAGATCTTAACCTTGAAGACTTCACTCAGCGCGTAAACGCTGACGTTGTTAACAAGATCGTTAACCTGGCATCTCGTAACGCAGGTTTCATCGCGAAACGTTTTGAAGGCAAACTGTCTGACAACTTTGCAGAGCCTGAACTTTACAACGAATTTGTTGCTGCTGCTGACCGTATCGCTGAGCTTTACGAAACGCGTGAGTTTGGTCGTGCAATCCGTGAAATCACGGCATTGGCAGACAAAGCTAACCAATACGTTGATGAAAAAGCACCGTGGGTTGTAGCAAAAGAAGAAGGCAAAGATCAGGAACTACAAGACATCTGTTCTGTCGGTATCAACCTGTTCCGCGTACTGATGACTTACCTGAAACCAGTAATGCCATCGCTAGCTGCGCGTACTGAAGCGTTCCTAAACCAAGAGCTAACTTGGGAAAACATCGCTGCTCCACTAACAGGCCACGAGATCACTAAGTTCAAAGCACTGTTCAACCGTATCGATCCGAAGAATGTTGCAGCGATGATCGAAGCGTCTAAAGAAGATGCGGCGGCAGAAATGGCGGCGAAAGAGAAAGCTGAAGCGGAAAAGAACAAGGCTAGCCAAACCGAGCTAGACAAAGAACCAATCGCTGAAGAGATTGAGTTCGATGCTTTTGCTGCAGTAGATATGCGTATCGCTCGTATCATCTCTTGTGAAGAAGTACCAAAAGCCAACAAACTGCTTAAGTTCCAATTGGACATCGGTGGTGAAACTCGTCAGGTATTCTCTGGCATCAAGTCAGCTTACAAACCTGAAGAGCTAGAAGGCAAGCTAACGGTAATGGTAGCAAACCTAAAACCTCGTAAGATGAAGTTTGGTATGTCTGAAGGTATGATCCTAGCGGCAGGCCCTGGTGGTAGCGACCTGTGGATCCTTGAGCCACACGAAGGCGCTCAACCTGGCATGCGCGTAATGTAAGTTGTAGCTTTACAATCAAATTTAAAAAGTCCTCGCCAGTTCAGCGGGGACTTTTTTTGACTGAATTCACACTTTTGGGGAGTTTGTGCACCAAACTTGTACAGCACCTCTCCCATCACAATCCTAAATTACTGTTTTAATAGAATTTAATTAGTGGCATCAAAACTGCAATCTTCCTTGTTAGGTCCAAACACTAACAAGGAGTTGGTTATGTTTGTTTTGATTTCCACACTATTGTCCATCGCTATTTTAGCCGGAATATATCACTTATCTTCTAAACGAGAGCAGCAACATGCGCGCAAATATCAGCTGTTAACATTGTTGCGAGATGTTGTTCACCTTCTGAGACACCACCGAGCTGCTACTCACTACTCGCTTCAATTCCAACAAAACGATCAACAAAAATTGGACGCTCTTCATGATGCTCTGACTAACAAGCTGCATCTTTTAGTCGAAACATCACGGTTTGAAAACAAACCCATGTATCGCGTATTACAGATTAAAGTAGGGAAACTACTTGAACAATGGAATGACCATAGTGTTGCAAGAAACCAGATGGAGCATGGTAAGTTAATTCGTCATTGCTTGTTTTTGATGGATGAAGTAACCATCGCATGGCTAGCGGTTGAGCAAAGAGATGACTTGCATAATGAGTATCACATGAACTGGCAAAACATTATGGATAGCTTGGAGACCCTGACTCAGTTACGAATCAGCATTCAAGATTTAGGAGAGCAAGGCGGAAATGAGCGTTTCAAAAATTATGCATCGGTCATGATGCGTAAGCTAAACCAACTAGCGGTTATCGCTCCACTTAGCATTACCTCTCCTGCTTCCACGCGCTCAATACAGACGCTAAATGAATACGTGACAGGGAGTCATGTCGACTTAACAGAAGCAGAGCTTTATGGCATCACATCGGACTTGTCATTGACCATCTTCAATACTTACGACCATGTCCTTTCAGATGTCGTAGAGTCATTATATCTACCGTTACCCAGACTCTCGCTAGCAGGATAAACGTTCCATGCCTTATTATTGGTGCTTGGTTCGTCGCCGACTTATAAATAAAAACAAAAAAACCGCAGGCCTAAGGCACTGCGGTTTTCGCTTATCCAACTTGTCAGCGCTTAACTGTCGTCTTCCGTGAAGTTCGTTGGTAATTGCTTTTTCATTTCGTTCCAGATCAACGCACTTTCCATACCATAATGACGAATCACTACTGGTAGTTGTTCACGCTGGCCACTTTCACAAGTTTCGAGCAATTGATGGTAAAACTTCAGAGCTAGCTCACGAGAAGCTGGATTTGAGAAGTAGTAGCTACCGACACGATCGTAAAGCTTCTTCAAACCATTAAAGATCAAACCGTAAATTTGATTTCCTGAATGGAATGCTAGGCGCTGGAAAAGCATATAATCGTAAAAGTTGAACGTTTTAGCAATCAAGATTTCTTGACGCTTCGCTTCATCTTTCTCGTTATCTTCTTTCACATTCTGCAGAACTTTTTCAGCATACGGCGAAGAAGCGATGAATTCGTCCCAGGAAGCCGCATTCATTAAAGCTTCACAAGATTCGATTACGTTCTTAATTGTACGCTCAGAGCTCTCTTTGTTCGCTTTAAATGCATAGCGCATAAAGATAGGACTGATGTTGGTACGTGCCGCAAGCAGATCTTCTACAATGTTTGTCGCATTATCAACGTCTAGCGTCATTAAAGTATCCAAAATATGCAGACCAGAGGTCTCCATAAATTGGTTAACTTTCGTAGGTTTGCCGTGCTGGATAGTCAGCCATCCATCACGGGCTAGTCGTTGAAGAACCTCTCTTAAAGTCGTTCGAGTAACACCAATCAGTTCGGACAGCTCGCGCTCAGCAGGTAAAATTGAGCCTGGAGGAAAACGGCCGTTCCAAATGCTCTCGATAATATATTTTTCTGCGAATCCCGCAGGGCTTTTCGCCTTTATGACCATTCTACTTTTTATCCAATATTGATTTCTGAGGGTCGATACTACTCATCATACCACTACTTAGCGGTTTGAGAAAATTTACGATCAATAGTGGAAACGACTACATAACATAGAGTTAATACTCTATATGTTGTGTCAATTTAAGAGGCTCTAACATGCGAGCGAAAGCAGTAAAATATGAATTTTCATTTAATTAAACAGCTCACAAATCTCGGAGAAATAAAGACAACCGTGTCACATTTTTATATTCAAAATATGAAAAATTACTTTGTATATCACAGTTAATATTCTTTCTTAATTTGCCTTTTCTCGTCACTGACCGTCATTTAAAATCCAAGAGGATTTTTTTAAGACTTTCATGGTATAGTAACGCTGTTTTGATCGCGTTATTACATTTAAAAAGTCATTTTAGTCGGTAGCATCACGTTTTGTTATTGACTAATAAATGCCTGAGTGTAGAGTTTGCGGTCGAAAGTGAGCGGTGCTTGAGTTCAGGGGAAGTAACTTGGCAAGACTACAATAAACAAAGGATTGTTGTTTTACTAAGTTATTGTTTTTAAAGACTAGTTAATAAGTCTAACAAACAGATACTTAAGCACTATTGTAGTGTCTATTCATAATTTTGTTATAAAGAGAATTATCATGCCGATATCGCTCGGAAACGCTTTTATCAAGAACTTCCTTGGTAAAGCGCCTGATTGGTACAAAGTTGCCATTATAGCCTTCTTAATAATTAACCCGATTGTATTCTTCCTAATAAACCCATTTGTAGCTGGATGGTTGTTGGTCGCTGAATTTATTTTCACGCTAGCAATGGCATTAAAATGCTACCCATTACAACCTGGCGGTTTACTTGCTATTGAAGCCATTGCTATCGGCATGACTAGCCCTGCGCAAGTTAAGCACGAATTAGTAGCAAATATCGAAGTACTGCTACTTCTGGTATTTATGGTTGCGGGCATCTACTTCATGAAGCAGCTATTGCTGTTCATTTTTACCAAAATTTTACTTGGCATTCGCTCTAAAACCCTACTATCACTCGCGTTCTGCTTTGCTGCGGCATTTTTGTCTGCGTTTTTGGATGCCTTGACGGTTATCGCCGTTGTTATCAGCGTGGCGATCGGCTTTTACTCTATCTATCACAAAGTGGCGTCTGGTAACCCTATCGGTGACCATGACCATACACAAGATGACACGATCACTGAACTAACGCGTGATGACCTAGAAAACTATCGTGCCTTTTTGCGCTCTTTGTTGATGCATGCTGGTGTAGGTACTGCCTTAGGTGGCGTAACCACGATGGTTGGTGAACCTCAAAACTTAATTATTGCAGACCAAGCGGGTTGGTTATTTGGTGAATTCCTAATCCGTATGTCTCCAGTGACACTCCCTGTATTTTTCTGTGGTCTCATCACTTGTGCTTTAGTTGAAAAGCTTAAAGTGTTTGGCTACGGCGCGAAGCTTCCTAACAACGTTCGTCAGATCCTCGTCGATTTTGACCGTGAAGAGCGTAAAACGCGAACAAATCAAGATGTCGCAAAACTATGGGTTCAAGGTCTTATTGCGGTTTGGTTGATCGTTGCACTCGCTTTGCACTTAGCGGCTGTCGGCTTAATTGGCCTTTCTGTGATCATTTTAGCGACCGCATTTACTGGTGTCATTGAAGAGCACTCCATGGGGAAAGCGTTTGAAGAGGCCCTGCCCTTCACTGCACTGCTTGCAGTGTTTTTCTCGATCGTTGCTGTAATCATTGACCAAGAGCTGTTTAAACCAGTCATTGATGCGGTGCTTGCCGTTGAAGATAAAGGTACTCAGCTAGCTCTGTTCTATGTGGCGAATGGCTTATTATCTATGGTGTCGGATAACGTGTTCGTTGGTACGGTTTACATCAATGAAGTAAAAACTGCACTCATCGAAGGCCTCATTACTCGTGATCAGTTCGACTTACTGGCGGTGGCAATCAATACTGGTACTAACCTGCCTTCTGTTGCAACGCCAAACGGTCAAGCGGCATTCCTATTCTTACTCACATCGGCTCTCGCTCCATTAATTCGCCTGTCTTACGGTCGAATGGTTATCATGGCGCTGCCTTACACCGTCGTTCTTGCGATTGTCGGTCTGATGGGAATCATGTTCTTCCTAGAGCCTGCAACCGCTTCTTTCTACGAAGCTGGTTGGATTTTACCTCATAGTGGTGATCTGACTCCCGTAGTATCCGGTGGTCACTAAAATTTGAGTTGATTAGGAAACTTATCCACGATAAAAAGCTCTGAGTATTCAGAGCTTTTTCTATTTCAGACAGGAACAAAAACGTGACTATTTTAAATTCACTTAACCAGTTTTCAAAGGGACGTTTATCGTGGCTACTGCTTCTGCTATTCGTCGTTTTCTTTGAAGCATGTGCCCTCTATTTTCAGCACGTCATGATGCTTGCACCATGTGTCATGTGTATTTATGAAAGAGTCGCGATGATGGGAGTGGGCGTCGCTGCAATAGTTGGTATATTGGCACCCAAGAACCCAATTTTCCGCTGGCTAGGTTTGATAGGCTGGGGATTAAGTGCTTACAAGGGTTTGTTACTTGCGATGCAGCACGTGGACTACCAGTTTAATCCATCACCATTCGCGACTTGCGATTTATTCGTCACATTCCCTAGCTGGGCTCCGCTCAATCAGTGGGTTCCTTGGATGTTTGAAGCATATGGTGATTGCTCTAAGGTTGTATGGCAGTTCCTTGATTTATCAATGCCACAATGGTTAGTCGTAATTTTTGCAGGCAATTTAATCGCTTTGGCATTAATTGTAATTGCACAATTCTTCCCTGCAAAACGCGTTAATCCAATTCATTAATCCTACTGACGCGTAAAAATTAACAAAAAGCCGACCATCTGGTCGGCTTTTTGTTAAGTGGATAGCGTGGCAATTCGATTTAGCCGCGTGATTGACCACAGCACTGCTTGAATTTTTTTCCGCTCTCACAAGGACAGGGATCATTGCGCCCGATACCTTTGAATGGGTTTAGGCTTTGAGCTTTATTGCCCACCATCAACTCATCCGCGCCCAACGCGACTTCACCGACCATTAAATCAAGCTGGTCGACTAAATCTGTCAGGGCCGGTGGCGTTTCAATACCTGCGTCACGCATCTGTTGCTGCGTTGCTGGCTCATCGATCGCCAGCATCAAAGTGGTCAGTAATGCTTGCAGCATACGCTGTAATCCATCATTGAGCTCAACGTCTTGCCACTGTTCTTCAATCATTGGCCAAACAGACATAAAGCCTTCGGCAAAATCAGCAAGTTGTTCAGGTTCTTTGCCTGTTAGCTCTAGCACGGAATATTCGTTTCGTTGAATTCGGTTATGCTGCTTGTGAATTTGCTCTTCCACAGCTGGTTGAATCGCTTTGAATCCCTCACCTAATAGCGGCTCTAACCACTTTTCAGGAGCGAGTGGTTTTGTCGTCAGATTCGCAGCTAACACTGCGCCTTCGATAAATTGGCAAGATTCATCAACGTGAACTTCACCTTTTTCAATCAATGTGTATTGCATGGCATCTGGTTTCCCATAAATTTGGCGGCATTATACCTCAGAGCTCAAAAGCACGTAACCTAACGTTGTGTGTTTGACTGCATTGGCCGCTTCGACTCTTTTAATGACAAACTTAACTTACATCGCTACAATCGCCCTCCTTTTTACCACCAAACTGTATTAGGCAAGCTATGCGAGTTGTACTAGGCCCAATGGAAGGCGTTTTAGATCATTTGATGCGCCAAATCCTGACCGAGATAAACGACTATGACCTGTGTGTTACGGAGTTTGTTCGGGTAATCGACCAGCTATTACCCGATCATGTATTTCACCGTTTATGCCCAGAGCTGTTGCAAGGTTCTCAGACTGCATCTGGTGTGCCAGTACATGTGCAATTGTTGGGACAAGAACCAAACTGGATGGCTGAGAACGCAATTAAAGCGGCAAATCTTGGCGCCAGAGGTATTGATATAAACTTTGGTTGCCCAGCCAAAATGGTCAACAAAAGTAAAGGTGGTGCAGCGCTACTCCAGCATCCAGAGCTCATTCACCGTGTGGTTAAAGCTTGTCGAGAAGCCGTTCCAGAAGCCATTCCCGTAACTGCAAAAATTCGTCTTGGCTGGGAGAACCCTGAAGATTGCTTTGAAATTGTCGATGCCATTCAGTCTGCTGGCGCAAATGAACTGACCGTACACGCACGTACTAAACAAGGTGGTTATAAAGCTTCTGAGATAAAATGGGATTACATCAACCAAATTCGCGAACGTTTCGATATCCCACTGATAGCGAATGGTGAAATTTGGAATTATGAAGACGGTCAACGTTGCATTGAAACGACTGGCGTTAGCTCTTTAATGGTGTGCCGAGGCGCTTTCAATATCCCTAACTTAGGCAATATGGTAAAACATAACCACCAGCCAATGTCATGGCCCGAGGTGGTTGAGTTGCTCATCTATTACTCCAAGTTCGAGATGAAAGGCGATAAAGGCTTGTATTACCCAAACCGCGTAAAACAATGGTTCTCTTACTTACGTCAAGCTTATCCTGAAGCAAAAGACCTATTTAGAGAAATCAGAACGTTCAACAAAGCCGCACCAATTGTTGAGCATATTCAACGCTACCGCGATGACTTAAACTCTCAGGTTGCATAACTCCCGAACACAAAAAAGGACGAATATCTCGTCCTTTTTTGTATCTAAATCCTAGTAACAGATCTTATTTTTGCCGGTACTTTTGGCTTGATATAACTTTTCATCCGCCGCTTTAAACAATTCATCAAAGTTTTCTACTCGGCTCTCTTTACTAAACACCACACCGCCAGAGATCGTAAAGCCTTCTTTCGTTACGCGTGTCGAGCGCTCATCTATGGCCTTTTTTACTCTGTCTAAAATGAGTTTAATGCCCTCTGAATCTTCGTCATAAATCGCTAAAACGAACTCTTCGCCACCAAACCTTGAGGCAACATCGGTATGGCGAATATTTTCACGTATACATTTTGCAACAAGCTGAATTGCAGAATCACCGACATCATGACCATAGGTGTCGTTGATCTTCTTGAAGTTATCAATATCGAACACTGCTAAAGCAACCTGTTTTTTTGTCATCTTATTACGCCACACGGTTTGCATACCTCGACGATTCAATAAGCTGGTCATTGGGTCTCTTGCTGCCAGTTCTTTAAAGTAGCGTCGCTCGCTATGCATATTCACATAGAACAAGACGACGGTACTCAGCACGTAAATAAATAGTGCGACAATAAGGCTGTATTTTTCAAAAACCGCTAGGTTCTTAGCTTCATCCCAAAGGTTGTACTCGTAGTACATGCTGTGATTCGCACTCAATCGCTCTAATTCGACTGGTTTGATTCGTGTACTGTTTGAAGGAATGGATTGTAAATTGGAAACCAAATGAAACTGACCAACAAGACCTAGCGACGAAGCCATGAGCGTATTGATGTCAAAATCAATAGACAAAACACCTTGGTGTTCTCCTTTCTCATAGACGGGTACCGTCATACTAATGACTTGACCTTCCATCGAGTCCAACACTGGCCCTGGTCCAGCCAAGGTAATATTCACTTTATCTTGCGCGGTTTTTTGCCAAAAAGGTCGGGCTTTTAGCGTTGACAAAAGTTCTCTCGTGAAATTTTTTGCGTAGGTATCGGGTGAGGAGATAACGTAACCGCGCTTGTCAATGTAATGAATTCCAACAATGTGCGATTCAATATCGTGCAGAAATGACAATGACGGCGCAAAACCCGCCTTTTGTTCAGCTAACTGGTTAATCGTTGAACCTTGCTGACATAAGCTTTCGTCCCCTACGATCATATAATCAAGGTCAACCGCAGGTAACCCTTCACTATAAACACTTTCGAGTAATAACACATCTATAGGCCAAAGATAACAAAGCCCTTCTTTGACTAAAGAATTATGTTCTTCAAACAGTGGGTTAGCGTAATTGGTATAGTTGGTGAAGCTGTAATCTAAAGCCGTGAGTACTTTAATACCGCGAGACATTGCACGCTCGATACGCGAATACTCAGAATCGATATAGCGGTTAACCGCATCATAGTAATTTTTCGTTGTCACGAGTAAAACCACTACAAATAACGCCAGAGGAAAAAAGATGACAAATGAGAGGCTAAATCGCCTTTGGTTTACCATTGAGTACCATGCATATGAAAGGTCAATAGTCTCTTATGACTGCTATTAAATTGATACTCGTTATCTGGTGACGCATGCAATGCAGCACCAGATAACAAGAGACCAAACAAATGTGTGCGCGCTGTTTGAGACCGTTTATATATTAAAGGAGTTTAATCAATATAGAGTGTGGTGTCACTTTAGTCGCCATAATTTGCAGCTCTGTGCCGACATATTGACAGAGATATGACCTTTATAATCAACCTGTTCTGTGTCATCTAACAACGATATAACTTGGCTAACCTCCAAGCCCAGTTGCCACATAGGTAAATCGATTGAACATTCATTACCACTGAGATTAACCATTACAACGACTGCTTCACGACCCAGTACACGTGCGTACGCCAACTGGTTGTTAGTACAATGAAGCCATTGAATACAGCCCGACTCTAAAGGCTTACATTGTTTACGGATCTTGATCCATTGTTGGTAAAGCGATAGCCATTGTGAACTTTCAATTTCATTCCAAGGAAAACAACGACGATTATCCGGGTCTAGCCCTCCTTCTAGACCGACTTCACTCCCATAGTAAATACAAGGCGTGCCAACGTAAGTCATAAGCATTGCTAGCGCGATGTTCATTTTACGCTTATCACCATCAACCAATGTGATAAACCGAGCAGTATCGTGACTATCGAGTTGATTTAGCTGCGATAGCTGATTAGAAAATGGGATTTTTGCTCTGGCTTCGTCCAACCATGCTTTAAACTCCAAACCATCAATGTTGATTGGATCGTACATAATGTCTTGTCGTGCGATAAAAGCTCGAACTGGATGAGCAAAACCGTAGTAGTTCATCGCCCCATCCTCTTGATCACCTTGCAACCACTGCGTTGCTTCAAAAAAGTGCTCACCTAACACATAAGCATTCGGGTTTACTGACTTAGTCGCATTACGAAACGCTGCCACATAATGAGCATTGTTTTTCGCGCCGTCCCCTTCGCCAAGCATATGAATTACATCAAACCGCCAGCCATCAACCAAGTACGGTGGCTTCAGCCAATACTTGATGACAGAATCTTCACTTTGGTAGATGTAGTCGCGCACCTGTTCATTTTCGAAGTTCAGAACCGGTAAGTTACCAATGCCTTTCCAACCGATGTAGTGATTGGTTTCGCCTTCGAAAAAGTAGTAATCACGGAACTTTGACTGCGGATTGCCATACGCTCCTTCTCCTTTTTGATGGATATCAAACCAAGGATGATGCACTGACGTGTGGTTAAACACCGCGTCTAAGACAATCTTCATATTCTTACCACGGATTTTCTCACACAGTTCAGCAAACTGATCGTTGGTGCCGAACATAGGGTCAACAGTGAAGTAATCAGTGGTGTCGTATTTATGATTACTTGGTGAAGAAAAGATCGGATTAAAATAAAGCGCAGTAACGCCGAGCTGTTCAAGATAGTTCAACTTTTGCTCCACACCTTTGAGGTCGCCGCCAAAGAATTCACGTGCCCCGGTATTTTGGTGAGAGCCTACCGCGTCTCCCCACGCCTTGACGATCGATGCAGAATCATACTGAGCATAAGCGTGGCGAATATCGGACTCACTTTTACTAGCAGAAAAACGGTCAGGAAAGATTTGATAGAAAACTTGCTCTTGGACCCAGCTTGGTGGTTGATGGTTTACATTCAACTTAAAGTGGAACTCTTTGGGTGGAATACGCTTTTGTACGCCTCGTGCATCGAGCCAGTATTGTTGTCCGTCTTTGAGGAGCTTAAACACATAATGTGTGACATCTCGATCTCGATTTGGTCGAAACGATGCCTCCCATAGTAACAATTCCCCAGCTGTTCCAATTTGAGCCATGTCGACCAGATATTCTTCATTGTCCGGCTCAATACGCACATAGACGGAATCAAAATCCAATGTCTCGGTTTTCAGTCTGACTGTAATTTGCTCGTCATTAAAAGCTAAACCATCAATAGTTTGACTATGAAAAATAAATGGCAGGTTCATTATGGGCACTCCTCGTCATCGGATATGCCACTATGTTATTGAAGAATTAGAGACAAGAAATCCTCCTTGCGAGTTGACATATCAGCCAATTTTCTCAAGGAGGATCACACTTAGTAGGCGTAGTGACTTGTCGGATACCGCTTAGTTCAACAAGAGACTGTCATCTGCCAGCTCTTCACCACGCACTTTGGAGAACATATCCAACAAGTCTGGTACTTGCATGTTAGTGCGCTGCTCTCCAGCCACATCAAGCACAATTTCACCTTGGTGAAGCATTACGGTCCTATCGCCACATGCTAATGCGTCTTTCATCGAATGCGTCACCATCATCACTGTTAAATCGAACTCATCGACAATACGTTTAGTTAAGTCGATAACAAACGCCGCCATACGAGGATCAAGCGCAGCCGTGTGTTCATCAAGCAATAACAACTTACTCTCCGATAACGTCGCCATCACAAGGCTAACGGCTTGTCGTTGTCCACCAGACAGTAACCCAATGCTATCGCCCAAGCGGTCTTCTAAACCAAGACCGAGGATGCTAATTCGCTCTTGGAACAGCTTGCGACGTTTAGTAGAGAGCGCCAACCCCCAGCTGCGTTTTTTACCACGCATGTGCGCTAGAGCCATGTTCTCTTCTATCGTCAGTTCACCACAAGTCCCGGCCAATGGATCTTGAAACACTCGGGCGCATTGCGTCGCACGTTGGGCAACCGTCTGCTTGGTGACGTCTTTGCCGTCAATGATAACCTGACCACCTATCATCGGCGTCTCACCTGTCACCGCACCAAGCAACGTCGATTTTCCTGCGCCATTAGAACCAATCACGGTAAGAAATTGATGCTCTGGAACCTCTAAAGAGACGCCTTTCAATGCACGATTTTCCAAAATCGTCCCAGGGTTGAACGTGACCTGAATATTATTTAGTTCGATCATAATGCCTCCCCAGAACCATTTTTTGATGCCGCTTGTTTAGCATCAGTAACGCGTTGTTTCGCTCTCATGCTCTGTTTTAGCTTTGGAGCAATAAGCGCCACAGCCACCAATACTGCGGTAACCAGGTTGAGGTCTGAAGCTTGTAAACCAAACATGCCAGAGCTCAAAGCGAAAGCCACTGCAAGGCGATAA
Organism: Vibrio sp. 2033; assembly: GCF_033339735.1. Classification (NCBI taxonomy): domain Bacteria; kingdom Pseudomonadati; phylum Pseudomonadota; class Gammaproteobacteria; order Vibrionales; family Vibrionaceae; genus Vibrio; species Vibrio sp. 2033. The sequence goes on along the minus strand of NZ_JAWOVC010000005.1, from coordinate 170,974 downwards.
AGTACCGAACCGATGATGACCGCAAATACCGCAACCCAAATCTTGCGCCCGGGAATAAGGGTCTGCCCCAAAATCACAGCAGCCAAACCAACCACAATGGTGCCCACGCCAGAGGTCACATCTGCAAAGCTGTTCGTTTGTGCAAACAACGCGCCTGCGAATCCGACAAAACCGTTAGATAAAGCCAAACCAAAGTAGGTATAAAAACCAGTGCTCGCCCCTTGCGCAGAAACCATACGCGCATTAACGCCCGTGGCTCGTAAACCAAGACCAAAGTCGCTGTTCAGCAGGCGAATGACAAAGAAAGCGGACAAAAGAACTAAGACCCCAACAACCAGAGGACGAATGAACATCGGATCGCCCAATGCTTCAAACGGAGTGAGAATCGTATCCTCTCCAAGCAACGCCATATTAGGTTTACCCATAATACGAATATTGATTGAAAATGCCGCGATCATGGTAAGAATGGAAGCTAACAGGTGTAAAATACCACACCGAACAGCCAGAAAAGCGGTTACCCACCCCGTCATACTACCAGCTATCATCGCCATTATTGTCGCAAGCCAAGGATTAATACCTGCGACAATCGCCGTTGCAGCCACCGCAGCTCCCATTGGAAAGCTGCCATCCACACTCAAATCGGGGAAATCGAGAACACGGAACGTAAGATACACACCCAGTGCGACTAGGCCATAAATCAAGCCAATTTCGAGTGCGCCAAAAAAAGCAAATGCAGACATAACTGCTCCTTTCTGCATGCTCAGGCTGGCTAATACCAACCTGAACGTAAGACTTCTAACGTATACTCCCCTTCTTCTCTAGCAGAATGCTCTACACGAGAAATCCGGCGAGTATCAATTTTGGGGCAAGCGTCTACCAACCAACGTGACAGGCTTAACCCCAAAAAGCGTTACTTATTGCATGCTTGTCGCACGTTCAACCACAGAACTTGGCAGCTTGATACCGAGCTTAGATGCTGCGCTTTCATTAATTACAAGGTCAGAGCCCGTCGCGACTTTTACATCCAGCTTGCCTGGTTCTTGACCATCAAGAATCGCCGCCACGTAATCCGCGGTTTGTACACCAACCTGGTAGTAGTCAAAACCTAAGCCTGCAATTGCACCCTTTTCCACATACGACGTCGCGCCACCAAATACAGGTTTCTTCGCTTGATTCGCTGCCACAATCATCCCTTCAATCGCACTTGCAACTGTATTGTCTGTTGGGGCGTAAAGAATGTCTGATTTCGCTGCAATCGCTTGAGTCGCAGACTGAACATCAGCACTTTTTAGTGCGGTCGCTTCAACCACTTGTATGCCTTTTGCTTTTGCGCTTTCTTTTAGTAATTCAACTAAAGTCACGGCATTAGCTTCACCGGGATTAAATACAACCCCGATGCTTTTCACCTGAGGAAGAATTTCTTGGATGAGATCGACATGCTGAGCAACGGGTGAAAGATCAGAAAGGCCAGTTACGTTTTTGCCTGGTTGTTCCATCGACTTAACCAATTTCGCACCAACCGGATCTGTTACCGCAGTAAAGACAACAGGAATAGAGCGAGTAGCCGACACCAAGGCTTGTGCCGAAGGTGTCGCGATGCCAACTAACACATCAGGATTTTCGCCGACGTACTGACGGGCAATTTGCACCGCAATCGCTGGATTACCCTGTGCGGTCTTATAATCAAATTCTAGATTTTTGCCTTCTTCGTAGCCTTTCGCTTTCAAACCATCAAGTAATCCTTGGCGCGTCGCGTCTAACGCCGGGTGTTCGACAATCTGTGAAACTGCGACAGTTGCAGTGGCGGCCAGTACATTGGTAGAAGAGAAAATAGCAGTAGCAGATAGAACGGCGGTGGCTAATAAACGTTTCGTTTTCATCATAACTCCTTGATGTGACTTCGTCCTTGTTTCACGAGCTTTCAATATGTGTATCGACTCGTGAATTCAAATGTTTGAAGGCGGTATTGTTGTGTTCGTATAACTGTGCACTTCTTGCGCATCTTGTTTTTATTATTACTACTAAGTCTTAGTAAAGAAAAGAAAGATTTAACACTAAAGCAACATTTGTGATCGGGGGGACTTCTTCATCCGGAAAGAATCTTTGGTAAACAAAGCTTCGCTCGCTTCATCGACGACCGTCAAAGTAGGTAATAGAGGCAGGATCAAAAATGGAGCGGCCAGTGCACACTCCATTTCAAACAATTTAAATTAGAACCAACGCTCTAATGACGATTTATCGAGCTGGCGAAACGCTCGGTTCAGTATGATCGCAAGCTCTTTGTAACGAGGGCGAGCTTTGACAGGCTCTAATGCAAAACCTGTTTCCACAATTTTTTGATGCAACTCCCGATACCAAGAGGCCAAAGAAGGCGGCAATTTCGTGTTGGATCGAGCACCAAGCCACCAAATGCCTTGAAGTGGCAAGCTAATCGCAAACAAGGCGACAACAATGGATTGAGGTAACGCGTGGTAATTGTTGAATGCCATTTGAGTGAGTACGCTGATCGCAGCAACGGCCGGCATGACTTTAATGCCAAAGCGAGTCGCCTTAATGATACGCTGTTCCGGAAATATGGCGCTTAGCTCTTTACGAACCGGCCAGATCTCCATGTAATTCTGGCCATCTTTCAGGCTATGGATCAATCCGACTTTATTACTCATACCGCTCTCTCACTAAAAAATAGTTGAACATTTCAACTGAAGGTACAAAAAATTGATGAAAGTTAATATTCTTTCAAATTTTTTTTGTTATCATTGCTTATTATCGCTATCCTTTGCAGACCCTCAATCTCATTGTTGCTGTTATTTACAATTTAAGCAACTCCGAGATATCTATCTGCACGGATCGCATCATAGTGATGGAAGGGTTCATCACTATTTCTTTATATGGAATTAGAACAATTTTTGACCAGGATTAGTACGCAGCCTTCTGGGTATCGGCTATTCTTGTGATTAATTTTTCATTCTTTAACTGATTTTTTATCAGACGAATAACAGGTAGTCATACATGTCTAAGCTAGTTTTAGTTTTAAACTGCGGTAGTTCTTCTCTTAAATTTGCCGTTGTTGATGCCGAGAACGGCGACGAGCACTTGTCAGGTCTTGCTGAGTGTCTTCACCTTCCTGAAGCTCGCATCAAGTGGAAACTTGATGGCAAGCACGAAGCTCAACTAGGCAATGGTGCAGCTCACGAAGAAGCACTAGCGTTTATGGTAGAAACTATTCTTGCTTCTAAGCCAGAGCTTAAAGCTAACCTAGGCGCAATCGGTCACCGTATCGTTCACGGCGGCGAGCAGTTCACTCAATCTGCACTAATTACTGATGAAGTTCTAAAAGGTATTCAAGACGCTGCAACATTTGCACCTCTTCATAACCCTGCTCACATCATCGGTATCGAAGCGGCTAAGAAAAACTTCCCAGAGCTGAAAAACGTTGCTGTATTTGACACTGCGTTCCACCAAACTATGCCTGAAGAGTCTTACCTATATGCTCTTCCATACAACCTATACAAAGAACACGGTATCCGTCGTTACGGCATGCACGGTACTTCTCACTTGTTCATCACTCGTGAAGTTGCAGGCCTACTAAACAAACCAGTTGAAGAAGTAAACATCATCAACTGTCACCTAGGTAACGGCGCATCTGTATGTGCGATCAAGAACGGTCAATCTGTAGACACTTCTATGGGTCTTACTCCACTTGAAGGTCTGGTAATGGGTACTCGCTGTGGCGACATCGACCCTGCTATCGTCTTCCACCTACACGACGCTCTAGGTTACTCTGTTGAACAAATCAACACGATGCTAACTAAAGAGTCTGGTCTTCAAGGTCTAACTGAAGTGACTTCTGACTGTCGTTTCGTTGAAGACAACTACGGTCAAAAAGAAGAAGCAACGCGCGCAATGGACGTGTTCTGTCACCGTCTAGCTAAATACGTTGCTGGCTACACGGCTTCAATGGAAGGCCGTCTAGACGCAATCACTTTCACTGGCGGTATCGGCGAGAACTCTGGCCCTATCCGTGAAATGGTTCTAAACCGTCTTGGCATCTTCGGTATCGAAGTAGATAGCGAAGCTAACCTTAAAGCTCGCTTCGGCGGCGAAGGCGTTATCACGACTGAAAACAGCCGTATCCCTGCAATGGTTATCTCTACTAACGAAGAGCTAGTCATCGCTGAAGACACTGCTCGCCTGACAGGTCTTTAATTGAATTCCTGGCTAGCCACTCGGCTAGCCAGATTTTCATTCAAACGAATTTCTTAGGGGCTCAACTCCTATTCTTCGAGCTTCATGGAATAAGAGTTGAGCTTTTATCCCCCAAATAGCTAAAGGTACTCTACGAATGTCTCGTACTATTATGCTTATCCCTACTAGCGCAGGCGTTGGCCTAACAAGCGTTAGCATGGGTGTTCTTCGCGCTATGGAGCGTAAAGGCGTTAAAGTTTCTTTCTACAAGCCAATCTGTCAGCCACGTTCAGGTGGTGATCAGCCAGATCTGACTTCAACTATCGTTGGTCGTAACAGCGATATGAAGATCGGTGAACCAATGGCGATGTCTGTTGCTGAAAGCCTAATCGGTAACGACAACATGGACGAGCTGCTAGAAACCGTTGTTGAACGTTACAACCAAATCAACAAAGACGCAGACGTTACGCTAATCGAAGGTCTTGTACCTACTCGTAAGCACCCATTTGCAAACCAAGTAAACGCGGAAATCGCGGCAACACTTGGTGCAGAAATCGTGCTAGTTGCGACTCCAGGTACTGATAACCCTGCGCAACTGAAAGAGCGTATCGAAGTAGCATGTTCTAACTTCGGCGGCACTAAAAACAAAAACATCTCTGGTGTTATCATCAACAAGCTAAACGCTCCTGTTGACGAAGCTGGCCGTACTCGCCCTGACCTATCTGAAATCTTTGACGATGCAGACAGCGCGAAACAAAACGAATTGAAAGTGATGGAAATTTTCAACACTTCTCCAATTCGTGTACTAGGTTGTGTGCCATGGAGCATTGATCTGATTGCGACTCGTGCAATCGACATGGCTAAACACCTGAACGCAGATATCATCAACGAAGGTGACATCAACACTCGTCGCATCAAGAGCATCACTTTCTGTGCACGTTCTCTGCCAAACATGATTGAGCACTTCAAACCGGGCTCTCTACTTGTTACTTCTGCAGACCGTCCTGATGTTATCGTTGCTGCTTCTCTTGCTGCAATGAACGGTGTGGATATTGGTGCTGTACTGCTAACTGGCGGTTACGATATCCCTAGCGAAATCGAAGGCCTATGTAAACCAGCATTCGACACTGGTCTACCTATCTTCAAAGCACAAGGTAACACTTGGCAAACGTCTCTAAACCTACAGAGCTTCAGCATCGAAGTACCTGCAGACGATAAAGAGCGTATCGAGTTCATCAACGAACACGTTGCTGGCCACATCGACGGTAACTGGATCGAGTCTATGACTGAAGGCACTCAGAAGTCTCGTCGTCTAAGCCCACCAGCGTTCCGTTACCAGCTAACTGAACTTGCTCGTAAAGCAGGTAAGCGTATCGTTCTTCCAGAAGGTGACGAACCACGCACAGTTAAAGCAGCGGCAATCTGTGCTGAACGCGGCATTGCAGACTGTGTACTTCTAGGTAACCCAGATGAGATCCGTCGCGTAGCGGCTCAACAAGGCGTTGAGCTAGGTACTGGTGTAACCATCATCGATGCAGATGCTGTTCGTGAAAACTACGTTGCTCGCCTAGTTGAGTTGCGCGGTGCGAAAGGCATGACTGAAGTTGTGGCTCGTGAGAAGCTACAAGATTCAGTATTCCTTGGCACAATGATGCTTGAGAACGACGAAGTTGACGGCCTAGTTTCTGGTGCTGTTCACACTACGGCGAACACTATCGTTCCTCCGTTCCAAATCATCAAGACGGCACCAAATGCGTCTATCGTATCTTCAGTATTCTTCATGCTTCTGCCTGATCAAGTACTGGTTTACGGTGACTGTGCAATCAACCCAGATCCAACTGCTGAACAGCTTGCTGAAATCGCTATCCAATCTGCTGACTCTGCAGCAGCATTCGGTATCGAACCACGCGTTGCAATGATCTCTTACTCTACTGGTGAATCTGGTAAGGGTGCAGACGTTGATAAAGTACGTGAAGCAACAAAACTGGCTCAAGAGAAACGTCCTGATCTTATCATTGACGGTCCTCTACAATACGACGCTGCTATTATGGAAAACGTTGCTGCTTCTAAAGCACCAAACTCTCCAGTTGCAGGTAAAGCGACAGTATTTGTATTCCCAGACCTAAACACGGGTAACACGACTTACAAAGCGGTACAACGTTCAGCTGACCTAGTATCTATCGGTCCAATGCTGCAAGGTATGCGTAAGCCTGTAAACGATTTGTCTCGTGGAGCGCTAGTAGACGACATCGTGTACACCATCGCTCTAACAGCTATCCAAGCAGACCAAGAAGCTAAATAATCGCTTCTGACATCTAGTTAGATATAGATACAAAGCCCTCGATTCGTCGAGGGCTTTTTCTATTGCTGGCCAGAACACTTATTTGTTTTTTATACCAATCACTGCACAACCTATAATTACTGGTGCGCAAAGCTTTTCTCCCTATCGCCCCACCACACCTAATCGACAATGCTCGCGCTTGTTCTTACACCGATTGACCCATTCCCCAAAATACATTGGCTCCAAGGCAGCACGGCCCCTGTTCAATTTATCGGCATTATTTACGTTTTAGCTAAACTTTTTTGCTAGGAAATACGTAAAAGCTACTGCAATGCACAAACTCATTGACTGCTAAGGAATATATATGAAGGATTTCATCAATACATCACTGATAAAGTTTGGTTTAGCTGCGTTTCTGATTAGTTTTTCTTCATTCAGCTTTTCCGCCTCGAGTATTAAAGGCGTCGATCAAGATATGTCCGGAGGAACGGTGACCGCTGAAATGGCTCATGCTGATGACAATGGGTGGATGGTTGTCCACCGAACAGACGAATCAATGAAGCCTGGTCCTGTTATCGGCTACGCTCCGTTAAAAATGGGAAAGAATGAAAACGTAAATGCAATTTTGATGGAACCAGTAGAATCAGGCGATATGCTGATGTTAATGGTCCACGGAGAGAAAGGTGGCATGAAGACTGGTGTGTTTGAGTATACGCTCGGCGCTAAAGAGGACGGTCCTGTAAAAGTGGACGGAAAGCTAGTGATGGACATCGTACGCGCTAAGTAAGGTGACGATGAATGAAAAAGTAAACTTCCTACTCCCGGTATTTAGATGACACAAAAGTACTTAACGGCATTGCTAACCGTTAAGTACTTTTTCATTTGCGATGGAAGCAGCAAACTAGCCAATCCTTTCTCTTCCATGAGGAGTATTTAGGTCTAAATCAGGCCCTTTTGGTACAACTTGCGTCGGATTAATCCCTGTGTGGCTGAAGTAGTAGTGGCGTTTAATGTGATAGAAATCCGTCGTATCTTCGACGCCTTCAACTTGATACAACTCTTTTAAGTAGCCTTGTATATTTTCGTAGTCTGCGATGCGCTGCTTGTTACACTTGAAATGCCCCACATACACCGCATCAAAACGAATAAGAGTCGTAAACAAACGCCAATCCGCCTCAGTAATTGTGTTCCCTGCTAAGTAACGATGCGTCGCTAGGTGAGCATCGATTTTATCTAACGCATTAAACAAAGAATCAAACGCTTCTTCATACGCCTCTTGCGTAGTCGCGAAGCCACAACGATACACTCCGTTGTTGACATTCGGATAAACAAAATCGTTCCACTCATCAATAACGTGTTTTAGATGTTCTGGATAGTAGTCGTCGTGATTCCCTGTTAACGCATTGAACTCCGAGTTAAACATACGAATGATCTCTGACGACTCGTTCGACACAATAGTATTGGTCTTTTTATCCCAAAGTACAGGCACGGTTACGCGGCCCGTGTAATCGGGTTTGGCCTGCGTGTAAATTTGATACATGCGCGTGTGACCAAACAATGGCTCAGGAAGCCCCATTTGCCAACCTTGGCTGAGCATATCAGGGCAAACGACCGTGACATCAATATGTGGTTCTAAACCTTTCAGCTTGCGGAAAATGAGGGTTCGATGTGCCCAAGGACAAGCAAGAGAGACATACAAATGGTATCGACCGGACTCTGGCGTAAACTCCGCATCAGGGTCGTTTTTAACCCAGTTACGGAATCCGGCATCTTCGCGCACAAATTTGCCACCATTTGATTTTGTGTCATACCAGACATCTTGCCAAACACCTTCAACCAACTTACCCATGAGTGCTCTCCTCTCGTTCTGTTTGTGTCTATATTAGCGTTTCCTATCAAACAGAGAATCATCGAACTTAGGACATCATGTTCAAGAAATTCGAATGTATAAATCAGACACATAAAAAAAGCGCGACCCGATGAAGGTGTCGCGCTTAAGCCCGTCACAGGCTGAATTTATACACTAACGTGTAAACAAGATACCGCGTGAACGTCATTACCTAAAATGGTTGGCTTTGTCTTCGCACACTCTTCGGTTGCTTGTGGGCAACGAGTGCGGAATACACAACCCGACGGTGGGTTGATAGGTGAAGGAAGATCACCCTCTAGCATTTGGATTTTCTTATTGCGCTCAATATCCGGGTCCGGGATCGGAACCGCAGACATCAGCGCACGCGTATATGGGTGCTTAGGATCAGCAAACAGAGCCTCGGCCTCGCCAAGTTCCACGGCATTACCTAAATACATAACTAAAACGCGATCTGAAATGTGTTTAACGACAGACAAGTCATGCGCAATGAATACCAGAGAAAGCCCTAACTCTTTTTGAATCTCTTTAAGTAGGTTAACCACCTGAGCTTGAATAGATACATCAAGCGCCGATACTGGCTCGTCACAAATGATCATCTTAGGCTTAAGGATAAGCGCACGCGCTATCCCGATACGCTGACACTGACCACCCGAGAACTCGTGTGGGTAACGGTTAATCACGTTAGGTAATAGGCCAACTTTCGCCATCATCTCTTTAACGCGATCTTTCACTTCCTGCTTAGACAGTTCTGGATAGAATGTCTCAAGAGGTTCAGCAATGATATCACCAACAGTCATACGCGGATTCAGCGATGCCAATGGGTCTTGGAAAATCATCTGAATTTCTTTACGCGTCTCACGGCGCTGAACGCTTTTCATTTTAGTAAGGTCTTGACCCAACCAAACTACTTGGCCGTCAGTAGCTTCAACCAGACCAATGATGGCACGAGCAAACGTCGATTTACCACAACCTGACTCACCTACTACACCAAGCGTTTCCCCTTCGTATAGTCGAACGTTCACGCCATCTACCGCTTTCAGGCTCGAAGGCTTTGACCACGGCCATGCCGACTTTGAGGCAATGCTGAAGTGAACTTTCAGCTCAGAAATGTCCAGAATTAGTTTTTTGTCTACTGCGTTCATTTGTTCCAAGCCTCCCATTCAGAAAAACATGCACGCTGACGACCATCACCAAATGGTGTCAGAATTGGCGCCTCGCGCTTACAACGATCCATCACACGGTGACAGCGCTCTTGATAAGGGCAGCCCGGCGGTAGACGAAGCAAGTTTGGTGGATTACCAGGAATGGTCGGCAGAATTTCACCCTCAGTATCGAGGCGAGGAATCGCCTTCAGCAGCCCCTCCGCATAAGGATGGCTTGGATTGTAGAAAATTTCGTTTACGTTGCCGTACTCCATAGTACGGCCTGCATACATCACCAGCACCTTGTCACACGAACCTGCAACCACACCAAGGTCGTGCGTGATCATGATGATCGCTGTGTTGAACTCAGATTTCAGCTCATTCAACAAGTCCATGATCTGTGCTTGTACCGTCACATCAAGTGCTGTTGTTGGCTCATCGGCAATAAGCAGTTTAGGACGACATAACAACGCCATCGCGATCATTACACGCTGACGCATACCGCCTGAAAACTCATGCGGGTACATCGTGATACGCTTACGCGCTTCAGGGATTTTTACCGCTTCCAGCATGCGTACTGATTCTTCAAATGCTTCCGCTTTGCCCATGCCTTTGTGCAGCATAAGCACTTCCATCAACTGATCACTCACTTTCATGTAAGGGTTCAGTGATGTCATTGGGTCTTGGAAGATCATTGCGATCTGTTCCGCACGCACTTTGTTCAGTTCTTTTTCCGGTAAGTTTAGGATTTCTTTGCCTTCAAACTTTGCGCTACCAGAAATAATACCGTTCTTAGCCAAAAGGCCCATGATTGCGAATACGGTTTGAGATTTACCTGATCCCGACTCTCCAACGATACCTAAGGTTTCGCCTTGGTTGAGAGAGAAGTTCAAATCGTTTACTGCGGTTACGATACCATCTTGCGTGGTGAATTCGACGCGCAGATCTTTGACATCTAATAAGCTCATCATTGCTTCCTTAATCTTATCTTTTAATTATCTGTCTTTTGGATCCAGCGCATCGCGCAGGCCGTCACCAACGTAGTTGAAGCAGAATAGCGTCACAACCATGAACACTGCTGGGAATGCCAGCTGCCAGATTGCTACTTCCATTGTCTGTGCACCTTCTTGTAGAAGAGCGCCCCAACTTGTCATTGGTTCCTGAACACCAAGACCAAGGAATGATAGGAATGATTCCGTTAGAATCATACTTGGGATAAGCAGCGTAGAGTATACCGCTACAATACCCAGTACGTTCGGTACGATATGACGAGTAATGATTTTCCAGTTGCTTACACCACACACATGTGCCGCTTCGATAAACTCCTTGCTACGTAGACTAAGAGTCTGGCCACGTACGATACGCGCCATATCTAGCCATGCGATAGCACCAATCGCAACGAAGATCAGCATGATGTTACGACCGAAGAATGTTACCAGTACAATCACCAGGAACATAAACGGTACCGCGTATAAAATTTCTAGAATACGCATCATTACGCGGTCAACTTTACCGCCGATGAAACCAGATGCTGCGCCGTAGAGCGTACCAATCAGTACCGCTACAAATGCACCCATAACACCTACCATCAACGAAATACGACCTCCAATTAGCGTACGCACGTATAAATCACGGCCTAAGCTGTCAGTACCAAACCAATGGTCAGCATTCGGTGCAACGTGCATCGCGTACCAGTCAGTATCATCAAATGTGTACGGTGCGATCATTGGCAGGATAATAACCGCCAACGTCATTAGAACAAGAAGGAATAAGCTCACCATCGCCGCTTTGTTGCGCATGAAACGGATACGAGCATCTTGCCAAAGACTGCGACCTTCAATCTCCAAGTTTTCGGAGAATTTCTCAATCGCTTCTAGGTTTTCTTTTTTCGTTAACATAACCAAACGTCCCTGTTAGTAGCGAATTTTCGGGTCAATCATTGCAAGTAAAATATCTACAATCGCGTTGAATAGAATGAATAGGAAACCAATCAGAATGGTTACCCCCATTACTAGCGAGTAGTCACGGTTAAACGCAGCGTTAACGAATAGTTTACCAATACCAGGCAGACCAAAAATGGTTTCGATAACAACGGAACCGGTGATGATACCTACGAAAGCTGGGCCCATGTAAGAAACAACAGGGAGAAGTGCCGGCTTAAGAGCGTGTTTGATAATGATATAACGGTAACTTAGACCTTTAGCACGTGCCGTACGAATAAAGTTACTGTTTAGGGTTTCGATCATCGAACCACGCGTGATACGAGCAAAGGTAGCAACATACAGTAGCGACATACCAATAACAGGAAGCACTAAATACTGCCAGCTACCATCTTGCCAACCGCCCGCAGGGAAGATATTCCAATGAAGCGAGAATATGTAGATAAGCGCAGGCGCTAATACAAAGGATGGCATTACGACACCAAGCATCGCAGTCGACATAATGGTGTAATCAATCCAAGTATTTTGCTTGAGCGCAGCAATGGTACCGACGGTAACCCCCATTATCAAAGTAAAGATAAAGGCGATGAAGCCCACTTTAGCCGAAACAGGTAAGGCAACCGCGATCAGCTCGTTTACTGAGTAATCAAGGTATTTAAATGACGGTCCGAAATCACCTTGGATAACATTGGTCAAATACGTGGTGTATTGTTCAAATACAGGTTTATCCAAGCCATATTTAGCTTCGATATTTGCCATTACTTCGGGTGGCAATGGACGCTCTGTCGAGAAAGGGTTTCCCGGTGCAAAGCGCATAAGAAAGAAAGATACGGTGATCAAAACCAACATTGTTGGGATCGCCTCAAATATCCTTTTTGCGATGAATTTAAGCATAAACTCACTCTTTCAGTCTGTGACAGTTAAATTAAAGAAGTCGTCCAATTCTTTTGGACTAAAGATAGGCGCTACATGCAATTTCTCACATGTAGGGCCTCATTTTTATAGTTCTATCGAGTTACGAATTACTCTGTGATGTAGAGATCTTTAGAGTAAATCTTGTCTTCCGCGTTATTTACTGGGAAGCCACCAACTTTCGGTGATAGTAGACGTGATTTCACGTACTGGTAGATAGGTGCGATTGGCATATCTTTTGCCATCAACTTCTCTGCTTCTAGGTAAAGTGCTTGGCGCTCTTCGTCAGAAGTTGAAGCAAATGCTTTGTTCATGATCGCATCGTACTCTTTGCTGTCGTAGTGAATACCACCAGTAGTGTTATTACTCATCATCAGCGTTAGGAAAGATGAAGCTTCGTTGTAGTCGCCACACCAACCTGCACGAGCAACCTCAAAGTTGCCAGAATCTTTGGTAGATAGGTAAGTTTTCCACTCTTGGTTTTCTAGCGTAACGTCTAGACCAAGTGTCTTCTTCCACATTGAACCCAGTGCAACCGCAAGTTTCTTGTGGTTCTCTGATGTATTGTATAGAAGGTTAAATTCAAGAGGGTTGTCTGCGCCGTAACCCGCTTCTTCCAATAGACGCGCAGCTTCTGCGTTACGCTCTTCTTGCGTCATTTTGCCGTATGCAGGAATTTCTGGGTTGAAACCTGCCGTAATTTCAGGTGTTAGGAAGTAAGCTGGCTTTTGACCTTGACCTAAAATCGCATCGGTCACAATGTTACGGTCAATCGCATAAGAAATCGCTTTACGCACACGAACATCATCAAACGGCTTTTTCTTCGTATTGAAGATGTAGTAGTAAGTACATAAGTTACCGGTTACCGACACTTCTTGTGGGTGCTCTTTCTTCAGACGCTTGAAGTGCTCTGTAGGCAGCTCGTTCGTGAAGTCGATTTCACCCGCTAGGAAGCGGTTCATTTCCGCTACTTGGTTCTCGATTGGTAAGAAAGTAACTTGGTCAAGCGTCGTGTTTTCGTTGTCCCAGTACTGTTCGTTACGTTTTAGAACCAAACGCTCGTTTACAACCCAGTTGTCAACAACATAAGCACCGTTACCTACAAAGTTCTCTGGCTTCGTCCATTGATCGCCGAACTTTTCAACAGTTGCTTGATGAACAGGTTTCACTGTCGTGTGGCCCATCATCATTACAAAATATGGTACTGCAGTATCTAACTCAACCACTAACGTGTGGTCGTCAACCGCTTTAACACCTAACTCGCTCTTATCTTTTTTACCCGCAACAATGTCTTTTGCGTTCTTCATCTTGGTGTATTCCATGTACCAAGCATATGGAGAGGCGGTTGCTGGATCGACTGCACGTTGGAAGCTGTAAACGAAATCACCTGCAGTGACAGGATCACCGTTTGACCATTTTGCGTCTTCACGTAAGTGGAAAGTGTATGTTTTGTTGTCTTCAGTTTCCCAAGATTCTGCAACACCAGGGATAGTGTTACCGTCCGCATCTTGGTTTACAAGGCCTTCAAGAAGATCGCGAATCACGTGGGATTCTGGAACACCTTGAGATTTATGAGGGTCTATTGTCGCAACTTCTGTACCGTTACCACGCACCAATTCTTGAACAGCAGCAAGTTTTGGCTCTTTAGAATCAGATTTAGCTTCAGGGGCTGGAGCCGGAGCAGGCTCAGCAGCTTGTTTCTCCGCAGGCTTTTCACCACAACCAGCTAGAGCGAGAGAAAGACCAGCACCAATAAATAAAGCGCGCGTGATTTTATTCTTATACATGCGTAAAACTCCAAATTTTTTCGTTAGCATCCATGACTTCTTTGTAAGGGCCTGGAACGGTCAGAGTTTTAGATTTTTTTAGTGCACTTTCTGAGCACAAAAGTCTAAAACCTTACAAAGACTGCGGCACACATTAGCAATCATTGAAGTAATTTGCCATAAAAATGTAGCAAAAAAACCAATAATGCTGACTAAAACACACATATCTAGCAGTAAACTCTAACCCCAAAGCATTCACCAGCCAAATAAAGACCAGAAGCGACATTTAACAGGCGAAACTTTCGATTAATCTGAGTTTAAACCATTTACTAGCATCTTATGCTAGATATTTACACATCATTTAACATTTATGACAAATCAAGTCTAACAAATAATTGTTTATATATTGGGCAAAAAACTTTTATTGTGAAGAATATCACCAGACAAAAGATAGGAAATATTGAAACAAAGTGAGCAATACAATGAAGATAAATACAAAAAAAGCTAAGTACCATTAGCACTTAGCTTTTTTCACTAGAATGCGGGTTAGTTCTATTTTTCCCAACGCTGTGCAGCTTGATGATCGGTGTCGCGCGACTCAACCCAACGATCTTCATTCGTCGTACGCTCTTTTTTCCAAAATGGAGCTTGGGTTTTCAGATAATCCATGATGAACTCGCACGCATCAAATGCCGCGCCGCGGTGCGCACTGGAAACGCCCACAAATACAATTTGATCACCGCTATCCATGTCTCCGACGCGATGAATCACGCGTACACCTAATAGTGGCCAGCGAGACTCAGCTTGATCACAAATGTCGCTCAAGCTCTTCTCTGTCATCCCCGGATAGTGCTCTAGATGTAAACCAATGACATTATCCCCAAGGTTCATATCTCGAACTTTACCAACGAATGTAACGACAGCGCCGGCAGCCGTCCCTTCAGATAGACGTTGATATTCTTGCTCAACCGAAAAGTCTTCAATTTGTACAGAAACACGAGAATCCATCTTAACCCCCAGTTACCGGCGGGAAAAACGCAACTTCGTCACCTGCTTTTACTTGTGTATCCAAAGGGACGATGGATTGGTTCACTGCAGCAAGTAGCTTTCCTGGCTCGAGCGCTAAATCCCACTTGCCATCTTTCTTAGTGCCTTCTTCCACTAGATGTGCACGAATTGATTCAACCGTTTCAAACGGCCCGTCTAACTCGACACTGTCGATGCCAATCAGCTCGCGAGTTTGAGCAAAGAAAAGTACTTTAATCATGATTCCACCTTAAAGTGACCAGATTTACCACCCGTTTTCTCTAGTAGACGAACTTGACCAATGACCATGTCTTTTTGTACTGCTTTACACATATCGTAAATCGTTAGAGCAGCAACGGAAGCTGCCGTGAGCGCTTCCATTTCCACACCAGTTTTACCCGCAAGTTTACATACTGATTCGATGCGAACTTTGTTTTCTGCTTCGATAGCTTCCAGTTGAACTTCAACTTTAGAGAGTAGTAGCGGATGACAAAGTGGAATCAAATCCCAGGTTTTCTTCGCAGCTTGAATACCAGCAATACGAGCCGTCGCAAATACATCACCTTTGTGGTGCTGGCCAGAGACAATCAGTTGAAGTGTTTCTGGGGCCATGTGAACAAATGCTTCAGCACGAGCTTCACGAACCGTCTCCGTTTTTGCTGACACGTCAACCATGTTTGCTTCGCCAGAAGCATTGATATGTGTAAATTGGGTCATTGTTTTTCCTTCGCTTTTAGGAAAGGTTATACAGATAGGTGTGGCATGAAGTTACAAGGGCGATGACTTGCATCCAACTGCTGTTTAATAATTTTTGTCCAGCCTGTGCGGCACGCACCAGTTGAACCTGGCATTGCGAAGATCACGGTGTGGTTAGCAAAACCAGCAATCGCACGAGACTGAATCGTAGACGTACCGATCTCTTCGTACGACACCATACGGAACAACTCACCAAAACCTTCAACTTCTTTATCAAATAGAGGCTTAAGTGCTTCTGGCGTGCTATCACGTGAGGTGAAACCTGTACCGCCAGTAATCATGATCGCTTGTACGCTTTCATCAGCAATCCATTGAGAAACAATCGCGCGGATCTTGTACATGTCATCAATAACAATTTGCTTGTCTACTACGTTGTGACCCGCTTCTTGAGCATGCTCAGCTAGGTAACGACCAGAGGTATCGTTTTCTTCAGTACGAGTGTCAGATACCGTTAGAACGGCAATATTTGCAGGTTGGAATTTGCTTTCAGCGTGACCCATTTGTTCACCTATTCTCTTAATTAGCTTTGATACGCTTGGTATCGATTCGGAAAAAGTTAGAGCCAGCTTATCAGTGAACTCGCTCTAAAAATTGAATGAAGTTAGCCGCCGATAGACGCGAGGTGTGGCGTCATACCAGTATTGCCATCATGCAAGAAATGGCTTACCGACTTGGTTTGTAACTGCGCCTGGATACGTTCAATAAGCTCACTCTCTTGCTCATCACGTTCCAAAAGATCACGCAATTCTACACCGTGGTCTCCAAACAGACATAGGTGCAGCTTACCCATCGCAGAAACGCGCAGTCGGTTGCAGCTTTCACAAAAGTCTTTTTCATAAGGCATGATAAGACCTATTTCACCCTTGTAATCAGGATGAACAAATACTTGCGCAGGACCATCATTATGCGAGCGCACTTTCAGCAACCAACCATTTGCAATTAGCTGGTTACGAATTGCCACTCCGGATACATGGTGCTTATTAAATAGCTCATCCATCTCACCCGTTTGCATCAACTCAATGAAACGCAGTTGGATTGGACGATCTTTTATCCAGTTAAGAAACGCTGGCAGCTCGTGATGGTTCAGATCTTTCATCAACACCACATTAACTTTTACTTGCTCATAACCGACCTCGAACGCACGTTCGATACCATTCATGACTTCAGTAAACTTATTTTCACCTGTGATTTGATGAAACATACGCGGGTCAAGGCTATCCACACTGACATTAATGTGGGTTAAACCCGCTTCACGCCAATCTGCGACTTGTTTTGCCATACGATAGCCATTGGTTGTCGTTGCAACTTTTTGAATGCCAGGCGTCGCCGCTACTGAATGGATAATGTCGGTAAAATCTTTGCGTAAGCTAGGCTCACCACCAGTGATGCGCACTTTTGACGTGCCACAATCAGCGAATGCTTTTACGACCCGTTTGATTTCAGGGAGAGATAAAAAAGACGAGTTTTTATTGCCCGAAGGCTTATAGCCATCAGGAAGGCAATAGGTACATTTGAAATTACATACGTCGGTCACAGACAGACGCAAGTAATAAAACTTACGATGAAATTTGTCTTCGAATTGTTGCGCCACGGAACACCTTTCCAAACACGGGAGGCATGGCCATTTCCAATCATGCCCTTGTGACAGTATGCCACTGGCTCAAAACGCTTATCCAAGGACTTAGCAATAGTGAGCTCGGAGTTATGGCAACCAGAGATATGAAATCTCTGATAGCTTTGCGGTGTAAAATACTTAATATTTGTAATGGAATCCAGACTTGAGTGATAAAAAACTCTCTAGAGACACAATTTACCGCTAAGTGAGTACCTTTAAGACACTCCTTAAGATAAATTGTAGCCGTTTTTTATTAGATTATTAGAAGAACATAATGAATATCTACACAGATAAAAAAGTGGTCGCTGTTGGCGGTGGTCATGGCTTAGGTCGAGTGCTGGCCGCATTACGAGATTTTGGCAGCAATGCAACTGGGATTGTTGCCACGACTGACAATGGTGGTTCCACAGGAAGAATTCGTCACTGCCAAGGAGGAATCGCTTGGGGAGACACACGTAACTGTATTAATCAGCTCATTACAGAGCCTTCGATCAGTTCTATGATGTTTGAATATCGCTTCAAAGGCACTGGCGAACTTGATGGTCATAATCTTGGTAATTTGATGCTTACTGCACTCGATAACTTATCGGTCAGACCTTTAGATGCCATTAATCTGATTCGCAATATGTTAAAAGTCGACGTTAACATCCTTCCTATGTCCGAACACCCTTCGGATCTTTCCGCGTTATCCGTAGATGGGAAGTGGGTTACGGGAGAAACAAATGTCGACGAAATGAAAGCAGACTTGCGACGTTTGGATCTTTCACCAGAAGTGCCTGCTACCAAAGAAGCCATCACAGCTTTGGCGGAAGCGGACGCGATTATTCTTGGCCCTGGCAGTTTTTTAACTAGTATCATGCCTCCTTTATTGCTGCCTGAACTCGGCAAAGCGATTGCAGCAAACACAAAAGCAAAAGTCATTTTTGTTGCTAACCTGAGTCCAGAATACGGCCCAGCGGGACGAATGACGATGGCTCAAAAATTAGAATGGTGTGAACGTGCCTGTCAAGGAAGAAAAATAGACGTGGTTCTAGCAGAGAAAACCGAGCAAGACGTCTTAAGTCAATGGAATGTAGTGACGGAGTCACTCGCCTCCTCTAACCGAGACTGGCGTCACGATAGAAACAAGCTCAAACTAGCGATTGAAAATCAGCTACAACTTTCTATTTAAGAGCACGTTACCTGGCTAGCGCCCTCTTTTAAGGTGTTTATTGATAATGAAAACCCTTCTGTCATCGAAGGGTTTTAGTTCAGGCATCCAGTAAAAACAGATGTTTACTAAGAAAAAATGGTTAATAGAAAAAATAGCTACTGTCGCCAAGAGCGATAAGCATCTCGAGTTTCGTGCAAAAGATCGAACATAGCCTCTAACTCCTCAGACTCCGCAGTCAACTCACCGGCTTTCGCTTTTTTGTCTATGGACATAGCCAGTTCACAAAGGCGATCTGCCCCAAAGCTCGCAGCACTACTTTTCAACGCGTGGCTGATTTCTTTTGAGTAAGCTAATCGCTCTGCCCCCTGCAGTTGGGATAAGTTCTCGATATAGGTATCCATTTCTCCTAGGAAGATATCGAACAGTACAGGTACGTTGTCACTGCCAATTTCCATCGACAGTTCATCTATTTTTTGCTGATTTAATACATTTACACTCATACTTTTTGCCGCTCTTCCTTGCCGTTCCATGCCTGTAACTTGCGGTAAATCGTCGACGGACTGACATCAAGATATCCCGCCGCTCGAGGAATATTGCCATCACATGCTTCAATCGCTTGCTCGATTGCCATTTTTTCCGTCATCCATAATGGCATAATCTCAGATGCGGTCATCGCTTTCGGCTCAATTAATTTAGCCACAGACGACGGACGGTCAAGCGGTTGATTCAACGGTGGCGGTAACATGTCCAACGTAATCTCTTTACCGTTGTTTAGAACAACGATGTTGCGTAGCACGTTTTGTAACTGACGAACGTTACCCGGCCACTCATAGCTGTTGAATCGCTCGATGACATCAGGCGCAAAACGTATGAAGCTTTTTCCTTCTTCGTGTGACATGTAACCTAGCAGTGAGTATGCAATTTCAATAACATCTTCGCCTCGTTCGCGTAAAGGCGGTAAATGCAAAGGAATGACATACAAACGATAGTACAAATCTTCACGGAATCGACCTTCTTGTACCTCTTTCCAGGGATCACGGTTAGTGGCACACACAAAGCGCACATCCACGCTCTTCATTTTTGAGGAACCCACTTTTTGGAATGTGCCCGTTTGAATAAATCGTAGCAACTTGGTTTGTAAATCCAAGTCCATCTCACAAAGCTCATCTAGAAAAAGTGTGCCGCCATCCGCTAACTCAGCTGCCCCTTGACGATCATTCGCAGCGCCAGTAAAGGCCCCTTTTACGTGACCAAACAGTTCACTCTCAATCAAATCTTTTGGAATTGCAGCACAGTTAATTGCAATAAAAGGTTTGTCACCACGTTTACTTGCTGCGTGAATAGCCTCGGCACATACCTCTTTACCAGTACCACTTTCACCTGTGATAAAAATACTCGCTTTACTGCTCGCCGCTGAATCTATCGTACGGTAAACCTGCTGCATGGTTTGGCTACTGCCGATAAACCCCTGATAGCTCTGATTACCTGGATTATCGGCTTCATTTTTTAGCTTGGTCGCTTTACGAATGGCATTGTTAACCGTGACACGTAAACGGTCTGCTTCACACGGTTTGATTAAAAAGTCTTGTGAGCCATGACGCATGGCCTCGACAGCGGTATCGATAGAACCGTGAGCGGTCATAAAGATTATAGGTACGTCGGGATGACTCTTTTTAACGGCATGTAAAACGTCCATCCCCGTCATATCTGGCAGACGGAGATCGAGTAAAATAAGATCTGGAATTCGATGATTTAGGCTCTCAATGGCATCCCTACCTGTGCCGACGATATTGATATCTATGCCAAGCGGTGTCAGGTATGAGCGGTACAGAGCCGCAACAGATGCGGTGTCCTCGACCATTAAAAGGTAACGAGACTTTGGGCCTTCGGGTTTTTGTTGCATAACCTAGCTATTATTTTGTTGTGTTTTAAACAATAATCGCATTACGCTTTGCATTTTGCAAATAACATTAGCTAAATTATGGGCAAAGGAAAAAATTCAAAAATAATATCAATTATTTAAAAAGTGGCACAAACCATGCTGTAACGATAATGACCCCTCGGGTCACCTAGCCAACTGACGTTGTTAGTGAACGATATGTTCACAAAACAAGCCAATAGACCCGACTGCCTATTGGCTTCTTTTTTTTTACAAGCGGCCTAAAATGCTTGGATAGCTAAATCGGTAAGTTTGTTCAACTATTTGCGATGAACTGCGCTCGTAGTTTTTCAATCTCGTCACGCTTTTGTGCCGCTAACTCAAATTCTAAATCTTGCGCATGCTGATACATCGCCGCCTCCAGTCGACTGATTTCTTTTTCTAGCTGCTGAGGGGACAGTGCCTCGTAAGTTTGCGAAGGCTCCGCCACTTTCGATAATGGTACCTGTTTAGTGTTACGCTGGCGTTTAGACTTAGTGATATCGCCAAGTTCCATGATGTCTTTGATATTTCGTTTGAGCGCTTGTGGCGAAATACCCATTTCTTTGTTGTACGCTTCCTGCTTCTCGCGACGACGGTTAGTTTCATCCATCGCCTTTTTCATTGAGTTGGTGATTCGGTCAGCGTATAAAATCGCCTTACCTTCGATGTTTCGTGCAGCACGACCAATGGTCTGAATGAGTGAGCGTTCAGACCGCAAGAAGCCCTCTTTATCCGCATCCAAAATTGCAACTAACGAGACCTCTGGCATATCCAGGCCCTCTCTCAATAAGTTTATTCCCACCAGCACGTCAAATTCCCCAAGACGAAGGTCACGGATAATTTCCACACGCTCAACAGTATCAATGTCTGAGTGTAAATAACGTACCTTAACATCATGTTCGTGAAGGTATTCGGTGAGATCTTCAGCCATTCGTTTGGTCAGTGTTGTAACCAGAACTCGTTCATCTTTAGCAGCGCGAATACGGATCTCAGACAATAGGTCGTCGACTTGGGTCGCTACTGGGCGAACTTCCAACTCAGGGTCAAGCAAGCCTGTTGGACGAACGACTTGATCCGCCACATCACCCGCCGATTTTTCTAGTTCGTAATTTCCGGGCGTAGCAGAGACGAAAATCGTTTGTGGCGCTAGTGCTTCAAACTCCTCAAACTTCAGTGGACGATTATCCAAAGCTGAAGGTAACCGGAAACCAAACTCCACCAGCGTTTCTTTACGCGAACGGTCACCTTTATACATGGCACCTATCTGCGGTACTGTCACGTGAGATTCATCGATGATCAACAAGCCATCATGAGGTAAGTAGTCAAACAGGGTTGGTGGCGGCTCACCTTCCGAGCGTCCACTGAGATAACGAGAATAGTTTTCGATACCGGAGCAAAAGCCCAACTCATTCATCATTTCGATATCGAATTGAGTGCGCTGGCTAATTCGCTGCTCTTCCAGTAGCTTGTTGTTATCTAGAAGCTGCTTTTTGCGCACTTCTAGTTCGACTTTAATATTTTCAATCGCTTCAAGAATGCGATCTCTTGGCGTGACATAGTGCGTCTTGGGATAGATGGTATAGCGCGGCAAGTCTCGTTGTTTGACCACGCCTGTCAATGGGTCGAACACACTGATGCAATCCACCTCATCGTCAAACATCTCAACGCGCACAGCGTCTTGGTCTGATTCGGCTGGGAAGATGTCAATCACTTCACCTCGAACACGGAATTGGCCACGCTCAAATGCAACGTCATTGCGCGAGTATTGGAGCTCCGCTAGGCGACGAAGCATATCACGCTGATCAATCACATCTCCACGTCGCAAATGAAGCATCATTTGTAAGTAGGATTCCGGATCACCCAAACCATAGATAGCTGAAACCGAAGCAACGATAATAGCGTCTTTCCGTTCCAATAAAGCTTTAGTGGCAGACAGTCGCATTTGCTCAATGTGGGCGTTAACCGAAGCGTCCTTTTCAATGAAAGTATCTGTTGTGGGAACGTATGCTTCAGGTTGGTAGTAATCGTAGTAAGAAACAAAATACTCAACCGCATTATTAGGAAAGAATGACTTCATCTCACCATATAACTGAGCAGCAAGCGTTTTGTTTGGCGCAAGTAATATTGCAGGTCGTTGGGCTTGAGCAATCACATTCGCTAGTGTGAAGGTTTTACCTGAGCCTGTGACCCCCAACAAGGTTTGATGTGCTAGCCCAGCATCGAGCCCCTCAAGCAACTGATTGATCGCTCCTGGTTGATCGCCCGACGGCTGATAATCGGAGACCAATTCATAGACTTTACTCATACCCTTCCTCAATTTTACTGCGCTTTGGCTGTATATATATACACCTTAGCTAATGAAATCTACGTCTATCGAGAATTTAACCATCATTGTTAATAAATTTTCTTGTTTGTCTAGAATGCTATAGCCATACAAAAGTGACTCTGATATAGTACTTCGCCCTAGTTGAAGAGCTACACACATTCTTCACATTATAGTTTCCACAACTTTTCCCCAAAAATTAGCTTAAAACTTTCTTATCCCCAAAAGATTGATTTTTATCCACTTTGAATACCTTTTGATTAACATCGATAAATCTCTGTTTTATTTGCTTATTTTACGCATAACTCTGACTAAAGATTCATTAAATAAAAACTTAGTTGCATATCAATTTTCTTTACCCAGATCTCATCAACATACTTATCCACAAATTTAGTGGATAACTAACCTCGAGCCTTTACTGGCAAGCCATACAGAAAAGTAAAGCCCTTAACTCAATATTTTTTTCTAAAAATGTATTTTTTTACTGTTGACAGTAGTTTGAGTGCTCGGTAAGATTCTTCCCGCTTTCAAGCAAAGCAATTCCTCCTTAGCTCAGTTGGTAGAGCGACGGACTGTTAATCCGCAGGTCGCTGGTTCGAGCCCAGCAGGAGGAGCCAGATTATAGAAAAGCCGTGTCGCAAGACACGGCTTTTTTTGTATCTTAATCGCCATGAAATCTAAGCCAATCTAGGCGTCATAAAATCACACCGAAATAAGTTCAAATTACAGAACTCATAACATTGTCATAGATAGTGTTCTCACAGTACCACACATTTAATTCTGTCTCTTTTCTAGCAAAAAATAATCATAACCAATTGAATCTATTATTAATGCAATTTAATCATTGAAAAAATGAAAAGCATTCATTTTACTCATACCAAATAAATCCATACGATTAAAAGGGTTAAGAATGGTTCCGTCCTACTCGTCGCCTCCATTCTAATTATCAATAACTTAGGGATTTACTTATGACTATTCCGACAACTGACATGCTAGATGCATGGGCTGGATTTACTGCTGGTGAATGGCAAAACTCTGTCAACACTCGTGACTTCATCCAAAAAAACTATACACCCTATGAGGGAGACGAGTCTTTCTTAGCCGAGGTTAGCAAATCCACTTCAGCATTATGGAACCAAGTGCTTGAAGGCATAAAACAAGAAAGCCGCACACACGCCCCTATTGATTTTGACACAGACTTGCCCTCAACAATCACTTCCCACGATGCAGGCTACATCAACAAAGATCTGGAAAAGATCGTTGGCTTACAAACTGATCAACCGCTAAAACGTGCAATCATCGCCAATGGCGGGATTCGCATGGTAAAAAACTCGTGCGAAGTTTATGGCCGCGAATTGGATCCAACGGTTGAAAAAATCTTCACTGAATACCGTAAAACTCACAACAAAGCGTGTTTCGACCTTTACACCAAAGAAATTCTAGCCTGTCGTAAATCCGGCATCATCACGGGCCTTCCTGATGCTTATGGCCGTGGTCGTATCATTGGTGACTATCGCCGTCTCGCCCTATACGGTATCGACTTCTTAAAAGCAGACAAAAAAGAACAATACAATTCAACACAAACGTTCTTAGAACAAGGCAACGATCTTGAGAAAACACTTCGTCTTCGCGAAGAAATAGCCGATCAAGTTCAAGCACTTGAAGACATTCGTCAAATGGGTCTGAAATACGGCATTGATATGTCGCTACCTGCAAAAACAGCACAAGAAGCGATCCAATTTACCTACTTTGGCTACCTAGCGGCGGTTAAATCGCAAAACGGCGCAGCAATGTCACTGGGCCGTACTTCGACTTTCCTAGACGTCTATCTAGAGCGCGATATCGCAAACGGTTTGATTGATGAATCACAAGCGCAAGAAATGATTGACCACTTCATCATGAAGCTACGCATGGTTCGCTTCCTACGCACACCAGAATACGATTCATTGTTCTCTGGCGACCCAATCTGGGCAACCGAAGCCATGGCTGGTATGGGCGTTGATGGCCGTACGCTAGTATCTAAAACGACATTCCGGTACTTAAATACACTACATACTATGGGCCCTGCTCCTGAGCCAAACATGACGATTCTTTGGTCAGAGCAATTACCTGAAGCGTTCAAACAATATGCTGCAAAAGTGTCGATTGATACCTCTTCGGTTCAATACGAAAACGACGATCTAATGCGTCCTGATTTCGACAATGACGACTACGCGATTGCCTGTTGTGTGAGCCCGCAGGTTGTTGGTCAGCACATGCAATTCTTTGGTGCACGTGCCAACCTTGCAAAAGCGCTGCTTTACACCATCAATGGTGGTATCGATGAAAAATCGAAAGCGCAAGTGGGTCCGGTAGTGGACAAAGTTCAAGATGAAATTCTCGACTTTGACGCTTTGATGCCTCGTTTCGACAATATGTTGGAGTGGCTAGCAACGCAATACGTCACAGCGTTGAACATCATCCATTACTCACATGACCGTTACAGCTACGAAGCGTCACTGATGGCACTGATGGATCGCGACGTGCACCGCACGATGGCGTGTGGTATTGCAGGTCTGTCTGTTGTCGCAGACTCTTTGGCAGCAATTAAATACGCGACCGTGAAACCTGTTCGTGATGAAGATGGCATCGCCGTTGATTTTGAAATCGAAGGTGATTATCCAAAATTTGGTAACAATGATGCCCGTGTTGATGACATCGCTTGTGATCTGGTTGAGCGCTTCATGAAGAAAATTCAGAAGATGCACACCTACCGCGAAGCAGTGCCAACTCAATCGATTTTAACAATCACATCTAACGTGGTTTACGGTAAAAAAACGGGTAATACACCAGATGGCCGTCGCGCAGGTATGCCTTTTGGACCGGGTGCAAACCCAATGCACGGTCGTGATGAAAAAGGGGCGGTTGCGTCTCTGGCATCGGTTTCTAAATTACCGTTCGCTTACGCGAAAGATGGTATTTCTTACACTTTCTCAATTGTGCCTAACGCATTGGGTAAAGATGACTTGAGTCAGAAGAAGAACCTAGCTGCGCTAATGGATGGTTACTTCCATCACGAAGCAAGCAACGAGGGCATCGCGATTGAAGGTGGTCAACACCTTAACGTCAACGTTCTAGACCGAGAGATGTTATTGGATGCGGTTGAACATCCAGAGAAATACCCTCAGTTGACGATTCGAGTGTCTGGTTATGCGGTACGTTTTAACTCTCTAACGACAGAGCAACAGCAAGACGTCATCACTCGTACCTTCACGAGTAAGATATAAACACAGTCCATCAAGCACTCAGAAAGTTTAAATAATTAGCTTGTAAATATGCATTGCCCGCCTCTCTTTTCTACCTGGGAGAGGCGGGCTTTTTTTAAAATCACACATTAGATGAAAATTAATAGGTAGTATCCTCTCGCTAACAATACATTCAGCAAACGATTCAATTTCTTATTGATTCATCAAAATAGATCAAATAGACGACTATTTTTCCATCGTGTATGTAAAACCACATCGTTCACTGGTTGTTATTGGTGTCACAAAACACGATAATATCAAGATCGGATTTTAAGAACGTAATAACTATGACCGAATATGTTTTGTTGTTGGTCGGCACTGTGCTGGTGAACAACTTTGTACTGGTGAAGTTTTTAGGCCTATGTCCTTTTATGGGTGTGTCCAAAAAACTGGAAACAGCAATAGGTATGGGCTTAGCGACAACTTTTGTGCTAACGCTCGCGTCAGTGTGTGCGTATTTAGTGGAAAGCTACATCCTTCGTCCACTGGGTATTGAGTACCTTCGAACCATGAGTTTTATTTTGGTGATAGCCGTTGTGGTGCAGTTCACCGAAATGGTTGTGCACAAAACCAGCCCGACGCTTTATCGCTTGCTTGGCATTTTCTTACCGCTGATCACAACAAACTGCGCAGTATTGGGCGTGGCACTTCTTAACATTAATGAAAACCATAACTTTATTGAATCGATCATCTACGGCTTCGGCGCCGCTGTTGGTTTCTCATTGGTGTTGATACTTTTCGCATCCATGCGAGAGCGCATAGCCGCCGCCGACGTTCCTGTACCTTTTAAAGGTGCATCAATAGCAATGATTACAGCAGGTTTAATGTCACTCGCCTTTATGGGCTTTACAGGTTTGGTGAAGTAAGCGATGAGTACGATTTTAATTGCGATTATCGCGTTAGCGGTTCTGGCTGCGATTTTCGGCGCGATACTTGGTTTTGCTTCTATTCGCTTTAAAGTTGAAGCGGACCCTATTGTGGATCAAATCGACGCCATTTTACCGCAAACTCAATGCGGTCAATGTGGCTACCCTGGTTGCCGCCCTTATGCTGAAGCAATTGCAAATGGCGACCACATCAACAAATGTCCACCTGGTGGTCAGGCAACAATCGAAAAGCTCGCCGACTTAATGGGTGTTGAGCCAGAAGAATCTGCGCACGATCTCGACAGCAAAATCCCAACCGTTGCGTTTATTCATGAAGACATGTGTATTGGCTGCACTAAGTGTATTCAGGCGTGTCCGGTGGATGCAATTGTAGGCGGAACAAAGGCGGTCCATACCGTAATCAAAGACGAATGTACGGGCTGTGACTTGTGTGTTGCCCCATGTCCGACTGATTGTATTGAAATGATTCCTGTGGCAACGACCACAGAAAGCTGGAAGTGGCAACTTCACTCCATTCCGGTACTTAACATTACGGATGCTGCCGACAATGCAGCGAACGTGAAAGATTCAATTAAGTAAGGTTTCACATGTTGTCTTTGATTGAACAAATTCGTACAGGCGCGCTTTGGGATTTCCCAGGTGGTGTGCATCCGGCAGAAAATAAAAAGCAGTCCAACAAAACTGAACTCGCTCATGCGGCTATCCCGTCAGAAATTGTATTGCCGCTAAAACAGCACATTGGTAAAGCGGGTAACCTACTGGTTGCCGAAGGTGACTACTTATTAAAAGGTCAGCCATTAACGCAATCGGAGACCGGCTTTACGGTTCCAGTGCATGCTCCAACATCAGGTACGCTCACCGCGATAGAGCCACGAACTGTCGCGCACCCTTCTGGGTTAAGTGAGTTGTGCGCAGTCATCACGCCTGATGGGAAAGATGCATGGTGTGAAAGAAACCCCGTCGCAGATTACCAACAAGAAACCCCTGACGCACTGATTGATATTATTCGTCTCGCTGGTATTTCTGGTATGGGTGGCGCAGGCTTCCCTACTGCAAAAAAAATCCAATCAGGTTTTGCTCGTACCGAGATTCTTATCGTTAATGCAGCAGAGTGCGAGCCATACATCACGTCTGATGACAAGCTCATGCAAGAACATGCCGAAGAGCTTATTCAAGGTATCGAAATTGTCGAACATATCCTGACACCAAAGCTCACGATTATTGGCATTGAAGACAACAAACCAGAAGCAATCAAAGCGCTAGAAGCTGCGGCTATAAACAAAGATATCGTTATTCGCGTTATCCCAACTAAATACCCTTCTGGCGGTGAAAAACAGCTGATCAAAATTTTAACCAATAAAGAAGTACCAAGTGGCGCGATTCCAGCCGATATTGGTATTTTGGTTCAGAATGTTGGTTCTCTTTACGCTATAAAACGCGCAGTCATCGACGGTGAGCCGATGATAAAGCGCATCGTGACTCTCACTGGTAAAACCTTCAAACAACCACGCAACGTTTGGGCATTGTTAGGGACACCAGTACAAGCACTGTTGGATGAGTTTGGCTATAAAGCAGATAAGAAGTTACAGCGTTTAATTATGGGTGGGCCAATGATGGGCTTTACCCTTCCTCACTCCCAAGTGCCGATTACCAAGACAGCAAACTGTATCCTTGCTCCGACTCGTCGTGAGATCTCTCCGCACCAGTATGAGATGGAATGTATTCGCTGTAGCCAATGTGCCGAAGCGTGCCCTGCTTCGCTGCTGCCTCAACAACTGCAATGGCATGCGAAAGCTGAAGAATATGACAAACTCGATGAATTAAACTTAAAGGATTGTATCGAGTGCGGCGCTTGTGCGTTTGTATGTCCAAGTGAAATTCCGCTCGTACAGTACTACCGCCAAGCGAAAGCAGAAATTCGAACTAGAACACAAGAAGCGGAAGCTGCAGAGCGAGCAAAACTGCGTTTTGAAGAGAAAAAAGCGCGTATGGAACGCGAAAAAGCAGAACGTGAAAATCGCTTCAAGAAAGCTGCCGATCAACGCCGAAAAGAGATGAAGTCTTCTGGTAGCGATGATGCGATAGCAGCAGCGATCGCACGAGTGAAAGCTCAAAAGACAGAAACCACAGAAAAAGCAGAGCCAGCAGTAAAACCCGCCGTAGCGGCAGCCATTGCCAAAGCGAAGGCGAAACAAGCTGCAGCAGCTAAAGCAGGCTCTAGTGAACCTGATAACTCAGAAATGGCAAAACTGCGCGAAGAACGCAAACGTCTTGCTCGCGAACGTAAAGCGCAAAAAGAACAAGGCGAAACGCCAGACAATAACGCTGATGATAAAAAATCGGCAGTTGCGGCCGCCATCGCCCGAGCTAAAGCGAAAAAAGCACAACAAGAAGATTCAACTGAATCTGTAGAATCGGAAACGTCTGCACAGCAAGACAGCGATCCGAAGAAAGCCGCGGTTGCTGCTGCCATTGCACGTGCCAAAGCACGTAAAGCGAAGCAAGCAGACTCAACTGAAGCGGAAGAAGCTGAAGCACCTACTGAGCAAACAGACGATCCGAAAAAAGCCGCCGTGGCTGCTGCGATTGCACGTGCCAAAGCACGAAAAGCGAAGCAAGCAGACTCAACTGAAGCGGAAGAAGCTGACGCACCTGCCGAGCAAACCGACGATCCGAAAAAAGCCGCAGTTGCCGCTGCAATTGCTCGAGCCAAAGCGCGCAAAGCGAAGCAAGCAGACTCAACCGAAGCGGAAGAAGCTGACGCACCTGCCGAGCAAACCGACGATCCGAAAAAAGCCGCAGTTGCCGCTGCAATTGCTCG